>CANSAJ010000005.1 GCA_947644695.1 uncultured Bacillota bacterium
ATTTTTTTTACACTCGTAAACTTGTTAATAAAATAATAAACTTTTTTTGTTAAAAAGTCAATAGTGTTTTTAAAACAAATGCTGTATAGAATTTTCTATACAGCCAGTACTACTTCATCTCTATTTTTTGAATATATTTATTTAAAACCTTCAAAGATTTATCCATAACATCTTCATCACCAGTTGAGATAGTACTGATTATACCAATTAATTCTACGAACTTCTCTAGCTTCATTAACGAAGAATTACAGTCTAAAAGATCTTGAAACATTAATTTGTAATCTTCTAATAATTTGCTTATTCTTGGATATAATTTTTTCCATTCTTTATAGGAAATATCCTTTTGGTTATTATTATATCTAGTCATTACTTCTAACACATCATTTACTTCTTTTACTACTCGATAATCTTCTTTTTTCATTTGCATCAAAATTCCTTTCAAATTGGTACTACTTATTTTGTGATGCTTTCTCCTTTTTTAAATCTTTTAAACATCTCTCCAAAATTTCGATTGCGTCATTAACTTCCAATTGACTAAAAAATCCAATTTGCTTAGAATCATTAATTGTAATCTTAATACTCTTCAATTGTTTAGAAGAACCATCTTTGTTCAATCTTTCACCTCACTTTCTTCTAAGGTGAAATCATCACCCATAATTTAATAATCATGCTACACCTCCAAATACTTCTACATAATAATATCAAAAAACGCCTATCTTGTCCACACTCGTAAAAATAATTAATAGTATTTTAATTTACGAGTGTAGACAAATTAGTTAAAAAATAGTAAAATAAGACTACAATATATTTAATGAAAGGTGATAAGATGGATAGAAATTATGCTTTAAAGTTTATCATTGAACAGTATATGACAACACATGATCTCAAAAAGTATGAATTTGCTGATAAATGTGAAGTCAGTAAATCGTTCATAAGTAAGATATGTAATAGGAAACAAGGCAAATTTAATGTTTCTGAAATGTATTTCATAAGACTTGCCAAAGGTATGGGAATAACTTCAGATGAGCTACATAAAATGCTGGAAAATATTGAAACAGTAAGCTTCAAGAAAAGCAATATTGAAGGGCAACCATTAGATTTACTAATTAAAGATGCTAAAAAGTTAAGTGATGAGAAGTTGAAGTTGATACATAGTATTACCAAAGAAATATTAAAATGTAGATCTAAAAAAATGAATTTATTAATTCCAATATTCGACACCATTTTAAATATGAATATTGATGAATTAGAATCAATACATGAATCTATTAAGAATATGAGTTAGTCATATTTTTTATTTTTCATAGAAAAAGTAAACCACACAGTTTACTTAAATATACTTAATTCTTTTTAAAAGTTAAAAATATTTTTTCATTATTAGCATAAAATTGATAAGTAATTAATGAGTATCCATCCTTATCCATTTTATTACATATATCATCTATTGATTGTGCTACCATTTCAGCGTCTCCAAATCTTTCAATTACTTTTGTTAAATACATAATCTACCTCCATATAATTTGATTTTTACTACTTACATACTATTTATCTTTATCAGTTAATTGCACCAACAACTTATACTATACAGTTGTAAATAACTAAATCCAATACCATTTTACTCTAGAAGTAAAATATATGTTTTTTTAATTTGCTCATATTTTATCTTCCTTTTAAAGTTATCGGTGAGTTTATTATAACATTTTTCTATCTGTTTTTATAGATGGTATGTTGCTTTTTCTAGTAGTCATAATCCAATTCTTTATCTTGTTCATATAAATCACTATTTTCTATTGTATCTTTAAACCAACCTAATTCATCATCCCACTCTATTTCATTATTTTTAAATTTATCTATATTTTCTAATATAGATTTTTTCAAATATCCAAACCTATTATTTATTTTTTTATCATTTTCGTCTTTGAAGTTTCTACTCTTAACACTCTTAATAACATAATGCAAGATTGTAACCACATCATCTAGATCATGATCCTCTAAAAGACTTTTAAAAAAATTATCATATTTACCTAATTCTACATCATTCTTTTTTAAATACTTTCGTTTAATAAGATCTTTTGTTAATATATGTCTTTTTTGGGATGAAATAGAATCTTTCTTTTCATCTTTGATGGTTTTATCTATTTTATCTATTTGTTCTTTAATATTTGATTTATTAGTACTTATTTGTCCCTGATTATCTACTTCTTGATTTTCAAGAGGTTGATTTTCTACCTCTTGCTCTTTATTTATAAAAGGCTCTTCGTAAATAACATATTCATATTCAATTTTACCTGTTTTAGTTTGATTCGGATATAACTTATTAATTTTTAAATATTTATTTATTTTTAATTCTTTTAACGCACTTTTTATAGCTGTTTCTTCTTCTTTGCAAATTGATACTAATCCATTGATTGAATAATCCCAGTCTTCAGGTAATGATAGCATAAATGACAATAAGCCTTTAGCTTTTAGAGATAGATTCTTGTCTCTTAAATGGTAATTACTCATCACAGTATAATTTTTGTTTTTTTCAATCTTAAATACCATACTCCATCACCTTTTCCTTTCATAATAAAAAGAGCTTAAATTAAGCTCTTAACAAATATCAATTTCATCATTTAAAATAGTAATATTATTATTTTCTAAATCAATATCCTTCCATTTTAGGTTTCTTATTTCCTTCCACGAACATTCTGCATTTTCTTTGATGGATTTTAATTGATTATATAAATCTTTATTATCACCAAACCAAATCATAAATTCTAAATAGTCTAATTGTGGTAATTCTTTACAAACACTCGAGTCATTATTTTTAGTATTACAAGTTTTATAATGTTTTAAAGTATCATCAATTGTACTATGTCCAACTATTTTACTTAAATCTATTCTTCCAATATTGCTTAACTCTTTATAGGAAATCCCATATTTCTCTTTTATATATTTTACAGTAGGATACATTTGTAAAGATATAGGTGTTAAATCAAAGTACTCAAAATATTCCTGCTCTGATTTTTTACCTAAGTCATTTAAAGAATCTAAAAATTCTTTTTTTGTTAATTTTGGTTCAATAAAAATTATCTTATCTCCAACTTTTATACTTTTTTTACTCAATATTGCTTCATATAAATTATTCATATATAACCTTTCTCCTTTTCTATTTTATAATTATGCTGCTAAATATTCTTCAAATTTATTTACTATTTCTTCTTCCATCTTAGTAGTAACTCTTACATAAATATTATAAGTAAATTCTACTGTACTATGTCCTAATCTTTTTGATACTGCTTTTATATCTGCACCTGCTTCAATCAGCCTTGTTGCGTGAGTATCTCTAAAATCGTGAAATCTACCTTGTATTCCTAATTGATAGTGAATTACTTTAAATGCGTGTTTACAACTATCTGTTCCTTCAAATATACCATTATCTTTTAAAAATACCAAGTGTGCTTCTGGTAATGCAACATCAATTTCAGCATAGGCATTAACTATTTTTGTCTCTGGTTTCTTAGTATATGGATTTTCTACTATTTTCTTATAATGTTTCATATACATATCTCCATACATTTCCTTAAATATTTCTTGCTCTTCTTTATATTTTTTTAATGCAGCTACAAGTGTATCTCCTATATCTATTGTTCTATAACTATTAGCTGTTTTACATGTACCATAATACCATACTGTAGTAGAATTTCCACTTATATGCCTTTTTTTAGTACCACCTGCCTGATTTTTTTTAACAATATTTCTTCTAACGTGGATTTTTTTATTTTCTAAATCTATATCTTCCCATGTTAGTCCAAATACTTCAGATATACGAAGCCCAGTATGATATGCAGTTAAAAACGCATAATAAACACAATGATTATTCTTAACACTATTAAATATTAAGTCTATTTCTTCCTTAGTAAAAATATGTACTGGATCTCCATCTGGCTCATCATACTTTGGAACTTTAACCTTTATGGAAGGATCATATTTTATAAAATTTACTATTTCTGCTGCATAATCAAAAGAAGATTTTATAACTTTAAGTATACTCTTCATATAACTTTTTGCAAAACCTCTTTCGACATATATATCATTTATTGCTTCTTGTATTGTTGCTGTTGTAATTTGTGATATTCTATACATTCCTAATCGAGGTTTTAAATGATTTTTAATAATATACTTATAAGTTTCAATGGTTCTATGCTTTAGATTTATATAACAATACTCTTCCATCCAATAATCTAAATAATCACTATATGAAATTTCTGAAGGTTTAAAACTATGACCTGTTTCTAAATACTCATTAAGTGCTTTCAACCCTTCTCTTTCTGCTTCTGGTTTTGTTTTAAAACCAGACTTTGTTATCCACTTTCTTTTTCCGTCTTGGGGAGCTATTTCAAACGTATATTGATAATACTTCCCTCTTTTTTTTATTTGTACTTTTACCATAACTTCAACATCTTACAAAGTTATCTGTAAAGACTAAAAAATGCCAACAATTAGGAAATGTTGACATCTATAAATTTATACCTCATTTTTGTCCTCATTCATAAACCCTTGATTTTAAAGGGATTTTTGAGGTTTCTGTCCTCATTTTTTTTAAAACGAGGACAAAATGAGGTATTTTTTATAATTTTTATGTGATTTATAGTCTTTTTAAAATTTTTATTATTTTTTAAACCCTTATAAATAAAGGGTTTAAAGACTATTTACCACAACAATTTTTATATTTCTTACCTGAGCCACAAGGACAACTATCATTTCTTCCAATCTTATTCTCAACTTTTTTAGGAGATTTTTTAGAAGATTCTTTAGAATCATTGGTCTGCGCATTCTTAACTTCTTCACGTTCAAGATTTTGTCTTACTTCTGCTTTTAACAAATAAGTAGTCGCTTCTTTATTAGTATCTCTTAACATACTATCAAAAAGTTCAAAACCTTCTAATGCATATGCTTGTAAAGGATTTGTCTGTGCATAACCTCTTAACCCTATACCTTCTTTTAAATGCTCCATATTATCCAGCTGTTCCATCCAGTTCTTATCAAGAACCTTTAATGTTATAGCTTTTTCAAAATCATTCTGAATATCCTCTGGAACTTCCTTAAGCTTCTCATTATAATCATCTACTACTACATCATAAATAAAATTCTGTATTTCATCTATCTCTTTTCCTTCCAAAGATTTTTCATCTAACTTTCTAGTTTTAAGTAAATTAGCGTTAAAATACTCGCACATATTTACTATATCATTATGAGTTAAAGCATCTTCTGGAGGAAAATGTGCATTAACTTCATCTATTACAAAATCTTTAAAAATACTTAAAATTCTATCTCTAATACTTTCTTTATCTAAAATTTCATTACGTCTTTCATACACGATTTCTCTTTGCTTACTAATAACATTATCATAATCAAGTAAAGCCTTACGTCTATCATAGTTAAATCCTTCAACTCTTTTTTGACTACTTTCAATATTCTTACTCATCATTTTATGAGTGATAGGAGTATCTTCAGTAAATCCCAAAGTTTTCATCAAGCTTTTAATTTTATCACTACCAAATTTCATCATTAAATCATCTTCCATTGAAATATAAAATCTAGTAACACCAGGATCTCCTTGACGACCACTTCTACCTCTTAACTGATTATCAATACGTCTGCTTTCATGCCTTTCAGTTCCTATAACAACTAAACCACCTAATTCTGCAACACCTTCACCTAATTTAATATCTGTTCCACGTCCTGCCATGTTAGTAGCGATAGTAACAGCACCTTTTTGACCAGCCTGTTCTATTATATGCGCTTCTCTTTCATGATTCTTAGCATTTAAAAGCTCATGCTTAACATTTCGTTTCTTTAATAAATTACTAAGAACTTCTGAACTCTCAATAGAAGCTGTTCCCACTAAAATTGGTTGCCCTGTTTTATGTATTTCTTCTATTGTATTAGCAATAGCATTATATTTACCTCTCATATTAATATAAATTAAATCTTCCATATCATTTCTTAAAATAGGCTTATTAGTAGGTATTTCTATAACATACATATTATAAATATTTCTAAATTCTTCTTCTTCAGTTTTTGCAGTTCCTGTCATTCCAGCAAGTTTATTATACATTCTAAATAAATTTTGAAAAGTAATTGTTGCTAATACTTTAGTCTCTTCATTTATATGCACATTTTCTTTAGCTTCAAGAGCTTGATGCAAACCATCACTATATTGCCTTCCATACATAAGTCTACCTGTAAATGAATCTACAATAACAATCTTATCAGAATCTACAACATAATCCACATCTTTTTTAAAACCATAATTTGCTACTAATGCCTTATCCAAATTATGAACCATAGAAGCATTTTTAATATCATATAAATTCTCTAAATTCAATAATTTTTCACATTTCTTAATACCATCTTCTGTCAAAGTAACACTTCTAGTTTTCTCATCTAAAACATAGTCATCTACCTTCAAAGATTTAGCAGTTTTATCAGCTAACTTATATAAATCTGCACTTTTACTTATTCCTCCACTAATAATAAGTGGTGTTCTAGCCTCATCAATTAATATAGAATCCACTTCATCAATAATTGCAAAATTAAGTGGTCTTTGAACTCTATTCTCAGGTCTAACAACCATATTATCTCTAAGATAATCAAACCCAAGTTCATTATTTGTAGTATAAGTTATATCTTTACTATAAGCTTCTCTTTTCTCCTTAGTAGAAGATTCTTTTCTATTAACTCCCACACTTATTCCAAGATAATCATATACCTTACCCATCCACTCTGCATCACGCACGCTTAAATACTCATTTACTGTAACAATATGTACACCTTTTCCACTTAAAGCATTTAAATATGCAGGTAATGTACTAGTAAGTGTTTTACCTTCTCCAGTTTTCATCTCAGCTATATTACCATAATGAATACAAATTCCACCTATAATTTGCACCTTATAAGGTTTTTCACCAAGTACTCTATAAGCAGCCTCTCTTACAACTGCAAAAGCTTCAACTAAAATATCATCTAATGTTTCACCTTCGCTAAGTCTTGATTTAAATTCACCTGTCTTAGACTTAAGCTCCATATCCGTCATCTTAGTCATTTCATCATCTAATAATAAAACTTGTTCAGCTAATGCATCAAATCTTTTTAATTCTTTATATTCATGATCAAACAATCTTGTTAGTATTCCCATATTTTCATCTCCTAAAAGTATTTTATCAAATTTAAATGTTTTTTTAAACTTTATTTAATATAAAAACACAAAAAGTAAATTCTAAGAACTTACTTTTTAATTGGTTTCAATAACACCATATTTATCATCATATCTTTTATAAATAACATTTACCTTTTCTGTATCTATATCTTTATATATATAAAATGAATGTCCTAAAAGTTCCATTTGAACAATAGCCTCATCTTCATCCATAGGTTTTAAATAAACTTTTTTTCTTTTTACTATGCTTTCAAATGTCTCTTCGCTATAATCATCATCTTCATAAACTATTTCAACTCTTTCTTTAGACATCAATTTTGATTTATATTTCTTTACTTGAGATTCTAATTTATCTAAAACTAAATCTATAGCTGCATACATATCACTATGAGATACTTCTGCTCTCAAATCATAATTTTTACATACAATTGTAACCTCTACTTTTTGCTCTCTTCCTCTAATACTAAAAAGCACTTTCACTTGAACTTCATCTGGATTATCAAAATACTTCTCCATTTTAGAAATCTTATCAATTGCATATTCTCTAATAGAATCAGTAACATCTAATTTTTCTCCACGAACTGTAAATTTCATATCATCACCTCTAGTTTAATTCTAACACAATAAAAAGAAAAAAACTACTAAACAGTAGTTAATTTTACTTCTTTGACATTTATAGCTTGATTGCCTTTAGCTGTTCTAATTAAGGTAAACTCAACAACATCACCTTCGCTAAGAGACTTATAACCTTCTTGCTCTATTGCTGAATAATGAACAAATACATCCTCGCCTTCTCCAGCACCTATCTCAATAAATCCATAACCTTTTTCATTATTGAACCACTTAACTCTGCCTTTTCTAGTCACACTTAACACCTCTCTTCCATACCTCTATATTAAAACACGCGCATGTTCTAATCAAATTAAATCGGGTCAAAAATTCCGACATATTTTTTAACATTACAATCATACTAAAAATTAACTATAATTAGTAAACATATGCATTAAATATCTAATTTTTTGTTTTAAATGGAATTAACAATGTAAAAATAAGATCTTTTTTCTTTTTTAAACAAAAAAACACGAAAAAAAGACAAAAAATAATAAAAAAGCTAAATAAAAAATTATAATGGTCTCGGAAGTGGTAAAAATGAAAGATCTTTTAATAAATTCCGCTATGAACAATATTGAAAAATATTGTAATTATGATAAAGTAAAACTCAAAGAAATTAGGTATGGATTATCCAGTTTATACCTTACAGTAACTAAAACTATCGTAATATTTGGTATATCATATATATTGGGATATATAAAACCGCTTCTACTATTAATGGCCCTCTATAGTATACTAAGACTTACTGGGTTTGGTGCACATGCTAAAAAAAGCTGGCACTGTTGGATATCATCATTATTGGTATTCTTAATATTACCCTACTTATGTACAATTCTAATTATAGACTATAGAGTTAAAGTTACATTAGGTATTATTTGTGTAATTTTATTAGGATTTTTCGCACCTGCAGATACGGAAAAAAGACCATTAATAAACAAAAAAAGGAGAATAGCTTATAAGATAATCAGTGTATTAATGGGATTATTATATATAGTATTATTCACCTTTATAAAAGATAACACATTAAACAATTGCATTTTATTCGGACTAATAATAGAAACTTGTGTTATTTTACCAATAACTTATAAAGTATTTGGTTTAAAATATAATAACTATAAAACTTATAATTTAAATAAAAAAGAATGAAAGGAGATTAAAAAATGAAATTATTTGCTACATTAACAGGATTTTTAGGAGAACTAGTTGCTAAAACTACATCAGGAGCTTGCTGGTTTAGCTATTTCGACGAAGAAGAAATGCCTGAAAGTCTTTTAAAATAAAAATTAAATTTATTATTACTACCTTTAAATACCCTAGTCATTGGCTAGGGTTCTTTATTTTTAAAACAGTTATAAATCTATTATTTTCAATATGTTGATTAAAATCTAACAAATCTGTATCTTCAAGTAATTTACTAACAATATACAAACCATATCCACGATTATCACCTTTACTTGAAACACCTTTTAAATGAATATTATTCAGGTTTATAGAATTTTCAAAACTATTTTCTATATAAATTACTAATCCACCGTCATAATAAATATCTATCAATAATAACCTATCTTTTGCAATCGATGCTGCTTCGATAGCATTATCTATGACTATTCCTAATATTTTACATACTTTAAAATACAATTTTTGATTTAATTTATCAAAACTTTCTTCAATATTTGGAGCACTTAACAAAGTTAAATTAATATCATTTTCATGAATGCTAGCAATTTTATAATAAATAATACCTTTAATTCCAGATGGCAATTTATGTAAATTAGAAAATAATTGATATTTATTACTTCCTTGATAGGTATGCATAATTTCATCTAATGTCTCTTCATATTCAACTGAAGACTTATCTTTAAAACTTTTCAATATTACTAAATTATTTAAAATTTCATGTCTGTTTATTCTCTCATTATCTAATAGTCTTTCATAATCACTCATTAAATTTAATAAAACTTTCTGTTCTTCTTCACTACTTTTATTCTTAAAATATTGAACGATCATCACCACACATAAAAATAAGAAAAAAGAAATTAATAACATAGAAAATAAAAAGACATCTACACTTAAAACAAAAGCATTTAAATGAGTAATCATTAAAAACACTAAGAATGCAAATAAAGAGCCTATCAAAAATACATAACTCCATTTTTTATTCAAATAACCTATCATTCTATTTATAAAGACCCTAAACTTTTTAAATAAAAAGATAAATATTAAAATTAATGAAACTAATATAGTATTTAACCCTCTAACATAAGTTATACTTTCTAATATCAAAGAAGCATCTACTACATTAAATAGAAAAATAACAGCTAATAATGCATCACATAGTGATAATATTACATAAATAATAAAAATTTTAAAAAGTAATATATTAATATTTTCTCTAAAGAAGAAATAAAATAAGAACAAAACCACAAGAAAAGAAACCATAAAATTAAAAGGAGTATCTAAAGAATAATTAGCTGTATAGGCAGCTAAAGACATAAAGAACACAACAAAAATATGAGAAAGATTTATATTTAATTTCTTATTAGTTGTAAGAGAATATACTATTACAAATGCACATAGATTAAACACTATTGCTAAATAAGATAAAATTGCATTAAATAACACCACTTTCGCTCAACTCCTTCTTGTGTGTCTTCGATAGAAAGTGTGCCTCTTTTCCATTATCAAAAATTATTTTACCTTCACTCCACACATATGCATCTACTCTTTTAGTATTAACTATACAAGCTTTATGAGTAAAGACAAAATCATCATTCAACATTTCTTTAACTTTAATTAAATTTAAAGATACTTTATATTCATTTTTATCAGTCACTATTACGCTTTTTCTTTCAACTGTATCTTTATAAATATAAAGTATTTTATCAAAATCTATACTATAATCTACTTTACCTATTTTATATTTAAAATTTTCTCTAACATTTAATTGCTTTAAACAAATATCGAATAACTCATGCAAATTCTTTTCAGCTTCAAACTGTTTATTAACAAAATCTAAAATTTGTAATCTTTGTTTAAACGTATCATATGCCATACCACCATTAACAGTAAAAATTATTATAGGACTTATCCAGTCCTTCTTTCTAATTCTTCTAGCTACTTCTATAGCTGTTGTGTTAGGAAGTTCAAAATCTAATATATAAATATAATTAGAATCATGATTCTCTACTAACTCTATAAAAGTATCAGTTTCCCTTTCAAAAAATAAAATATCAAACTCATACTTATTTTTCATCATATAATTGAAGATAATATCCTTTGCTTTCTTTCTATGATGTGGATTATCCTCTAAAACAATAAAATTAATCACTAAAAACCAACTCCATTACTTTTAAAATTATAATAACATCTAAAATTAAAAGATAACAGGGAGCACTAGGTCCAATTTTAGAAATTTTTAAATTTTTTTCTTGTAGCTTCTCCACCATGAATGTGCCTTACTTTAACATGATCATTCATAATATTATGAACAAGTAAATACCTTTCATAATCTAAAAAATAAAGTCTTTCATTAATATCTTTATGAACACTACTTTTACTACAATTAAAAACATTAGCAACTTCCCTAATAGTTTTATTAGTTTCTATAATATAATCTGAAATTTTAAATACTCTCTCTTTTATAGCATTATTTATATTAAATCAACCCCCAATAAATATATGCTTAAAAATTTAAAACATGAAAAAACTAACCAATTAATAGTTAGTTTCCTAAATCCTTTAAATTTAATTTGTAAAAGTTTTCTGGATCCATTAAAGAACCTTTATAATAAACTTCAAAATGTAGAGAAGTTGAATAATTAGAATTAATTGAAGATGTACCACTTGTACCTATAACTTGTCCTTGTGTTACAGTATCTCCAACTTTTAAATTAACTTTATCTATACCTTGATAAACAGTTATTAATTCTTTATCATGTTCCACTTTTACAACATTTCCTAAAATTTCATCAGTATCTACACTTAACACTTTACCATTTAGTACACTTACTACATCAAATACTGTCTCACTAATATAATCGACTCCTGAATTTTGCATATAAGTATTTTCATAGTAAATTATAGCATTTTCTTGATTTTTAGCCTCTGCTTCAAAATCATAGAAATATCTACCTATTGTAACTTTATCAGACTTATATGGTCTTATTATTTCATTTGGATTAGTAGGTGTAGTTGTATTATCATTATTATCACTTCCTTGAACTGGAACCGAGTCTTCATCTATTAATCCATTTACACTATAAGTAAAATCTTTCTTTTCAGTTAAATATTTATTTATGCTAGTAATTGTAAGCACAATACATGCTATAACAGAAATTACGGAAATTAAATACACCCCTGGCACAAACAATTTCTTAACATTTAAATTTTTCATTGCTCACTCTCCTACTTATAATGTGAACAATAAATTTCTTTTTATACACTATAATGTCGAAATATCTACTCCTTGATAATAATGCTTTAATATTTCTTTATAAGAATAACCAAGTTTAGCCATCTCATTAGCGCCATACTGACTTAAACCTACTCCATGTCCATACCCTCTAGTAACAAATGTAATTAAATTATCAGAAATCTTAAAATCAAAATCTGTACTACGCAATCCTAACTTTTTCCTAAACTCTGTCCCCTTAAATATAGCCTCATTTACTTTAATAAAGTCTACTCTACCTGAAGAACTTCTAGAAACTATTTCTATATTTATTTCTTTATTATCAGGTAAACCTAACTTATTTAAAAACTCACTAACTTCAAATTCTGTCTTTTTCTCATAAGAAGAAACATTTTTGTCCCATGAAGATGATACACTAACTAAATAAGGTCTACTATCACCAAACACATTCTCTAAATTTTCTGTATACCCATTTGATATACTAAAATAAAAAGACTCTATAATTTGATTATTATACGTTATATATTCTCCATTAGTCTCTTCAACTACACCATTTATAATATTAAAATATTTATTATAACCATCTCCCCATTTAGTTTTCATCGCCTCTTCATTAATAAAACACTGATCAGTATTAGTAGCAACATAAGTTGGACTCATATTTTGCTTATATAAATAAAATGTTCTAATCGCCACAGCTCCTGCCTTTAAAGCCTCTACATTAAAAGAAGCAGGCATTTCACAAGATAAAACACCTACTACATACTCATCAATTGTCATATTTAAATCCTGACCATTATAAGACACTGCCACTGACTCTAAATTCCACATATCTTTTTTAACTTCTTCTTCTACTTGACTATCCTCATTTTTATCAGATATTTCTTTAGTAGAATAATTCAAAGTAGCAATGTATACAACTAATAAAAATGGAATTAAAACAAAATATTTTTTCATATAAATATATATGCATAATAAATATATTTTATTCTTCTTTTTTTGTCTTTACTTCTCTTTTTTTAACTGATTTAGTACTTTTTAAAATAGAAGCTTCATATTCTCTTATCTTATTAACGCGTCTAACAAGTCTATCTTCCTCTAAAAAACTAGATTTAAGAAATGCATCAATAATATCCTTTACTTCAAAAACTAATAAATCTGCAGATATACTTATTACATTAGCATCATTGTGTTCTCTAGCAAGTCTTGCTTCCCTCACATTATCAACTTTAGCGCACATAATCCCAGGAACTTTATTAGCCGCAATAGTCATACCATTACCTGTCCAACAAATTAAAATAGCAAGTTCTATTTCTTTATTATTAATAGCTTCACACACTTTCATAGCATAATCAAAAGAGTCTACACTTACACCTGAATCAGTTCCATAATCTATAAATTCTATATTCTTTTTATAAAAATATTTCTTTAACTTTTCTTTTAATTTAAAACCTCTATGATCTGCCGCAATTCCAACCTTCATTTTATCACCCAATATTATTATAAATTAAAATTAAAAAATTAAAAGAGAAAAAATAAAAAATAGTCACTATCTTGACTATTTAATTCCATACTTTTCTTTAAACTTTTGTACATTACCTGTTCTAGCAGTCATATGTTTACCTGTATAAAATGAATGACATTTATTACAAGATTCTAATTGAATCTCACTTTTAGTACTTTTAACAGTAAACTCGTTACCACAAGCACACTTAACACTACATTCTTTAAGTTCTGGATGAATTCCTTTTTTCATATAATATTCTCCTTTCGCCATAGTTAAATACTAAACTATAGAAACTCTTTTGCTAAAGTAATATACCATATAATTTAAAATATTTCAAGACCAAAATAAACTTAATAAAATTCCATAGATAATAATGAATTAATAACTTCTATAACTAATTTATCTTTTTCATCTATCTCTTTCTTACTAAAAAGAATAACTGCTCCTATAGCATCTGCATCTATTATTAATGGATAAATAAAATAAAACTTATCAATTTTTTCTTCTCCTATTACAAAAGAATAACCATTATCTTGTTTTCTATCATTTATCAAAGTTAATATCTTATTATTTATCTTTTCGCTTAGATGCTTTTGATTAGAACTAGCAATTATTTGCTCTCTATCAGTAATATATATGTCATTATCAACTAATTTAGAAAACATTAACAAATATTTTTGCACATTTTCTTGAACCGTAAGAACTTTTTGATACTTTTTTAAAACTATTTTTTCATCTTCCACATATATCTGCACATCTTCCCCATTTCTAATATTTAAATTCTTTCTAATTTCTTTTGGAATTACTATTCTACCAAGTTCATCTATTTTTCTAATAACACCTGTATTTTTCATAAACACCTCTAATAGTTATTTTTACTTATTATTAGAAATTTATACTATTTGACATTAAACTTTAGATAAATTATACTTTAAATAGGTGATAATATGAATAATGTATATGAATGTATTATAGAAATTCCAATGGGAACTAAGAATAAATATGAAGTAAATAAAGAGACAGGTAGAATAACTCTGGATAGAGTTTTATATAGTGCTTTAACCTACCCTGGAGAATATGGTTTTATAGAAGACACATTATCAGAAGATGGAGATCCACTAGATATATTGGTAATTAGTTCTTATCCAACTTTTCCAGGATGTGTAGTCGCAGCAAGAATTCTTGGATATTTAACCGTTATAGATAATGGAGAACATGATGAAAAAGTAATAGCTGTTGTAGACAAAGACCCTAGATTTGATGGAATAAACTGCATTGAAGACTTAAAAGAACAACAAAAAGCAGAAATAAAAGACTTCTTTGAAAGTTATAAAAAATTACAAAATATCAAAGTAGAAATAGATGACTTTCATGGCAAAGAAGAAGCATTAGATTTAATAAAAAAATGTAAAGAAAATTTTAAAGGCTAATAAGCCTTTTTTAATATTGATTATCTTTTTAAAGCTAAAATCCAAAACAAATGAAAACTAAGAACGTTAATACTAACTATTCTTAGTTTTTTCTATATAATTTAAAAGTTCAAAAATATAATATAAATAATGTTTCTCTAAATTAAGTTTAGAAAGTGTAATATGAATTGCATTCCCTCTATATGCAAAATTAAATCTAGTAGATATTTTTGTAGACTCAATAAATAACTTTTCTACATTTATATGTTTATATAAATCTTCTTCCAATTTAAAAGAAAATTTCATTCTATCATTAATTAACAATTTTATATTTAACCTATTTATGTATTTTTCTACTAATTCTTGATACATATATATTTCTAATTTTTCTTCGACTTTACCAAATCTATCCTCTATTTCATCATAAACTAATTTGAAATCATTCATATTTTCAATACTTGCTATCTTTTTATGTAGTTCAATTATAATAGTGTCTTCATCTGAATAATCTACTCCAATATGATTAGCAACATCATCTATCTTAATTAGAGAATTATCACTTTCTTCCTCTTCTTTTCCACTCAATTCTTCATTAACAAGGGCAATATACATATCAACACCAACTGAATCTATAAATCCAGCCTGTTCTCTTCCAAGCAAATCCCCAGCTCCACGTATACTTAAATCTCTCATTGCAATCTTATATCCACTTCCAAGTTCAGTAAACTCTTTTATAGCATCTAATCTCTTAATAGCAGTCTCAGTTAAAACACGTGCTTTATCATACATAAGATACGCATATGCTTGTCTATCTCCTCTTCCAACTCTTCCTCTTATTTGATAAAGTTGAGAAAGCCCAAACCTATCAGCATTCATAACTATAATAGTATTAGCATTAGGTATATCAATTCCATTTTCAATTATAGTAGTACTAACTAGCACATCAAAACTACCTTGATCAAACTCATACATCACATCTTGCATTTCTTCTTTATTCATTTGCCCATGTGCATAATCAATACTCACTTCTGGTATTAATCTTCTAAGTCCATTAACTAAACTATCCATATCTTCCACTTTATTATATAAAATGAATACTTGCCCATTTCTTGCTTTTTCCTTTAATACAACTTCTCTAAGCAAATATGGATCATAACTTATGACATAAGTTTGAACAGGCAATTTATTAAGCGGTGGAGTTTCAATTAAAGATAAATCTCTGACACCTATTAAACTCATTTGAAGACTTCTTGGAATAGGAGTTGCAGACACACTTAAAACATGAACATCAGACTTTATTTCTTTTATTCTTTCTTTGTGCATAACTCCAAATCTTTGCTCTTCATCTATTACTAAAAGTCCTAAATCTTTAAACTGAATATCACCACTTAACAATCTATGAGTTCCAAAAATAACATCTATAGTCCCTTTTTTAAGGCTTTCTAGAATATCTTTAACCTCTTTATGTGTAGTATATCTATTTAAAACAGCAATATTAACTCCAAAATTTTTAAATCTACTTTGTGCGGACAGAAATTGTTGATAACTAAGTAAAGTTGTAGGACACAAGTACATAACTTGTTTATTATTCATAACTGTTTTAAAAATCGCGCGAAAAATTACTTCTGTTTTACCATACCCAACATCTCCACATAAAAGCCTATCCATAGGTTTATTACTTTCTAAGTCTCTTTTTATTTCAATTGTACTTCTTAACTGATCCGCAGTCACTTCATAAGGAAACTCATTTTCAAAAACTGTTTGCTCGGGTGTATCTGACAAAAATGCTTCTACTTTAGAATTACTTCTATTTTTATAAATTTTAATTAATTCTTCACTTATATCTTTAATCTTATTCTTAATTTTCATTTTAGTTTTTTGCCATTCAGTACTATTAAGTTTATGAATTACAGGCCTAGCGCCATCTTTTGAAGAATACTTATATAATTTATCTAGATTATCAACAGAAAGATATAATTTATCATCACCCTTATACTTAATTAAAATATAATCTTTATCTAACCCGTTTTTAGATATAGTTGAAATACCCATATACACACCAATACCATTAGTTTGATGTACAACATAATCTCCTATTTCCAATTTATCTATAGAGTCTATCTTTTTCCCTATTTTATAACCAGTATTATATTTAAGCCTCTTAGTAACTTCACATAAATCATTCTTAGAATAATATGATATACCATTATATATAAAACCATTAATCAAGTTGACATCTATTATTTTACTAGGAGAAACATTAATTGAATTTAAAAACTGTTTATCTGTAGTACATAAAAAAGCATTAGATGAATTTATATCACTTTGAAATCTTTCTTTATCATTTGAATAATTAATAATTGATTTAGCACTTATAACAATATCATATTTACTATTATTATCTATAGTATCAATAAAAACAAAAGATTCACTTCTTATATCCTGTAGACTAAACATAGATATATTATCATCATAATGACTCATCTGTTCTATTATACTTCTCTCTACATTTAATATTTGATTATAGTCTTGATATATTACCATAGGATTAAAAATATAATCTAAAACTGAAGAAGAACTATCTTGATACTCATCTACTATTGGTTTTATTATAAATTCTTCAATATTTTCTGAAGACCTTTGTGTATTTTCATCAAAATATTTAATTTCATCTATAACACTATCAAAAAATTCTATCCTAATTGGATGATCTTCAAAAATAGGAAAAATATCCACAACAAAACCCCTAACACTATACTCACCTGTATTAGTTACTAAACTTTCTCTTTTATATCCAATATCTTCTAACTTCTCTATCAAGGTGTCTCTATCAACACTTTTAGAAATACTAAGTTTAATATTCTTTTCTGCTAATTTATCTTTTTTAGGTAATTTCTTTAAAAAACTATTAGTATGACATATTAATAAACATTTTTCATTAGAATTTATATTATTAAGAAATCTCATTCTCATATACTGAAGTTCAGGAGAAGTAGCTATAGCTTTTTTAGTTAAATAATCATCATCAGGAAATATAAAAACATTAGAAATAGATCCGTCTAACATACCATATAACTTATTAGCTTCATTTAAAGACGGTGTTACTAAAACTATACTTTTCTCCAATGAAGAAAACATATACATTAATAATTGTCTGTATATTTCATTATCAGTTATAGAAATTTTATTTCCTTCATTAATTTTTAAATCAAAGAGATTTTCTATCATAAGAAACGTCTACCTTTTCACTCGCATTTATACAATTCCTTACATCATATCCATTAATATGATATCTAAATTTATTAAATTTATAAATATAAATTGCATTTTTATTATAATCTATAGGAACTTTTCCTTCAAATATCTGTTTACGCATAAAAACATCTAAAGAACACATAATTAATTCTTTAATATCACTAAACTCATGTATTCCAGCATAGTATATTGAATTATCATTATACATAGGCTCAAACCAATATACTTTATCATTCTCATAAAACACTAAAAAAGTATGACTAGGACAGCCCGCATTATCATCATAAAAAATATAGTAAGTTTCAAATTTAAAATCTGTCATCGCTTCAAAAAAAGCCCTAGAGAGTTCAGTCAAATCCCAACATATACCTATTCTACTTTTTAAAAGTTCACTTGGACTTTGCAAACTATAAGTCGCTGCATCATTTACTCCAAAATGTTGAACACCATTATTATCTACCCAACCATAACGAAAATTATCTCTAACAAATTCAAAGTAATCTTTAATATTTAAAATGCCAAGTTTCTCAAATTCTTTTTTCATACTTACCTCTGATTATACTTACTCATTAAAACTTCGAAGTCTAACTTAAAATAATCATTTAACACGCTTTTAAGAGTCTCAAATTCTTTATCTAATTTATTTTGTTCTTCTTTTCCAAAATTACCTAAAACATAATTAACTTTATCATACTTACTTCTTGATATACCTATTCTAATTCTTTTAAATTCTTCAGTACCTATATTACTAATAATACTTTTGATTCCATTGTGCCCCGCAGCAGAACCATTTTTCTTAATCTTAAAAGCTCCCACTTCAAAATCCATATCATCATATATAACTAACAAATTCTCTATAGAGATTTTATAATAGTCCAAAAATTTTCTAACGGCTCTTCCACTATCATTCATATATGTAATAGGTTTTAAAAAAATAACTTTATCTCCATTAATTGTCTTTTCACAAAAAAGAGCAGAATGTTTTTCTTTAAATAAAACATCTCCTAAATAATAATCAATAAATCTAAATCCAACATTATGACGAGTATTTTCATATTCTTTACCTGGGTTACCTAAACCTACAACTAATTTCATTTCTTTCTCTCCTCATACATATTATATAGTAAATTTCTACTAACATTATTATCTTTTGCCAACTTTTTAATTGCTTCTTTTGGAGCAACACCTAAATTAATTAAATTAATTACTTCCTCATATACTTTTTCAATATCAATTTCATTACTTCCAGCCTCAATTACTATAACAATTTCTCCTCTTACTTCAGTGTAAAATTCTAAAGCCTCATTTACAGTTCCTCTAAATACCTCTTCATGTAGTTTTGATATTTCCCGGGAAATAGAAATCGCCCTATTTCCAAGGGTTTGCGAGATTTTTTGTAAAGTTTTATAAAGTCTATGAGGGGCTTCATATAAAACAATAGTAAAGTTTATATTGCTTAACATTTTTAATTCAGTCATCGCTTCAGATTCTTTTGAACTTAGAAAACCGTAAAATAAAAACCTCTCCGCTGATATATTTGACATATTTAATGCTGGTAATAAAGCACTAGCTCCTGGCAAAGCAATTACATTATAACCTGCTTTAATTACATTACTAACTACCACTGAACCAGGATCACTAATTAATGGAGTTCCTCTATCTGTCACCAAAGCAAGATTTTTATTTTGAGAAAGTAAATTTAAAACAGAATCACTCACCTTGACTTCATTAAATTTATGGCATGGATAAACTTTATTTTTAATATCTAGTGCATTTAATAATTGAATAGTTACTCTAGTATCCTCCGCAAAAATAGCATCAACACTAGATAATATCTCCACCGCTCTATAAGTTATATCTTTTAAATTTCCTATTGGTGTAGGAACAATATATAAATTTCCATTTTCTCTATCATAACTTTTTTGTACCATAACTACCTCTCAAACATATTTAAAACTTCCTCTGTATATGAACCATCTTCATTATGGCAAATAAGCGGAGGCAAAACTTTAAGACCTACATTTCCATTTTTTCTAGCATCTATTAAAACTAAATTTGAATTTTCTCCTGTTTTAGGATAAATAAATCTCATTCTTTTAGGTGCTAAATTATTATCTTCCATTAATTTTATTATTTCCGAAAGCCTATCAGTTCTATGAACAATAACTAAACTTCCATTATTCTTTAATAATTTTCTTCCTATTTTAATTATATCTTCTAAAGTTATAGAAATCTCATGCCTAGCAATTGATTTTACAGAATTATCATTTATATTACTACTTTCAACATATTTAAAATAAGGAGGATTGCAAGTAATTAGATCAAAACTATCTGTATTAAACTCACTTGCTATATTACGCGCATCCATATTAATGAGACTAATTCTATCTTGAAGATTATTTATACCAACTGACTTCACTGCCAAATCATAAATTTCCTTTTGAATTTCTACGCCTATTATATTTGAAGAAGTCAAAGTACTTAGAATAAGAGGAATAGGTGCATTACCCGTACACAAATCCATAATCTTAAGATTTCCTTTTTTTATCTCGCAAAATCTTGGAAGTAAAACAGATTCTAAACTAAAATTAAAATATTCAGTATTTTGAACAATTTTTAAATTTTCATATCCGACTAAATCATTTACTACATTTGCCACATTCATCACACTTACTTTTTAAAGATACTACAACTTTTCCTTCTTCTGGAACATTAACTGTATAAGTTTTATTCAAAATATCTAATGAAACAACCTTACCTTTACCACTATCTGTTTGAACTTCATCTCCTAAGTTAGGTAAATCTTTTCTATGCTCTGAATAAACATCATCTTCATAATTTAAACAACAAAGAAGTCTTCCGCATTGACCATTAATTTTATTAGGATTTAAAGCTATATTTTGATTTTTAGCCATATTAATACTAACTGATTCCATAAAATCATTTAAAAAAGAAGAACAGCATAATTCTCTACCACATTGGCCAATACCAGAAATTGTTTTTGCTTTATCTCTAACACCTATCTGTCTTAACTCTATTCTAGTCTTATATATTGATGCTAGCTCCTTAGCCATATCTCGAAAATCAACTCTTATATCTGATAAAAAATAAAAGATTAATTGATTTCTATCTAAAGTATATACTGATTCAATTACATTCATATTTAAATTAAGTTTTTTAGATATACTTTTCGCTTTTATCAAAGCTTTACTTGCATCAATTAGATTTTTATTATAATTTTTAATATCTTTATCAGTAGCTATCCTTAAAATTGGTTTAATATTATCTAAAACATCTTTATTCTTAATATCACAAATTACAACTGTACCTAATTGAAGGCCTCTTTCAGTTTCTACTACTACCTTATTTCCATCACTTAAATTTAAATTATTACTATCAAAAAAATAAGCTTTACCATTTTCCTTAAAAATAATTCCTACAATTTTATTCATTATTAATCATCCCCAACTCAATAATAAGCTTGTCCAAAAATAAATTAACATTTAAATTATATTCTAACATACTTTCTGCTTTTAATATAATAATTAATTTATTTATTAAACCTCTTTCAGTATTATTTTTAATTACATATATAATTAATTCATTATATTTCTCAAAATAACATAGATCTTTTTTTATTAATTTATTAAAACAATCACGATAAAAATATTTAATTATACATATTATCTTACTAATAATTTCTTTATCTTCTTTCTTATCTAGAAATTCTGTTAAATATGCGATTGCTTCAGTTTTGTATCGTTCAATACAATTAATAAGATTAACTGCTTTATCAATTACATTCTCGTCATACGAATCTAAAATAAAGTTTGAAGAACTATCAATAACTAAAACTTGAGTTCTCGATTTAATAGTTGGTAAAACTTTATTAATATTTGAAGAAATTAAAATCGCATAAATATTTTCTTCTGGTTCTTCTAAAAATTTAAGAAGCGAATTAGAAGCATAATCATTCATTTTTTCAACACCATCAATAATATAAACCCTATTAAGATGTGATTGGGATTTTACCTTTAATACTTCCTGTAAATTTAAAATTGATTCCTTTAAAATCTTACCATTTTCTGGTCTTACCAATACCACATCTACATTATCTTCAATATTTATTTTCTCCCTAAAAAAATAATCAGAAAGAACCAAAGTTAAATCCTCTTTCAGATTATCATAATTAGTATTACATAACAAAAATGCATGACTCATTCTATTCTTGTCATACAAATTTTTAAAATAATCTCCTAAAATAATATTCATTCAACCACATCCTACATGAAATTTTGTAAAACTAATAAACCGAAAATACCAGGTAACCCTAAAAATGCAACAAAAATTATAGTTATAACATTTATAGGAACTAAAACACCTGCACTACTCACTATAACATCAAATGCATATAACATACACAATGACATAACCAATCTTTTAATGATAAAGAAAATATATTGCATTAGTATTCCTCCAATAAAGAATACTAACTTTTTTAAAATTTATGATAAAAACTTTCTATCATCTATTGCTCTAATAATAGTAAGTGGATCTAAATATTCAATATCAGCACCCATTGGTATTCCATAAGATAATCTAGATAATTTAATGTTTTTCTTCTCTAGAACTTTTTGAATATATAATGATGTCGTTTCACCTTCAAGTGAAGGATTTAAAGCAATTATCACTTCACTTAAATCATTATTTATTCTATTATTTATTAAAGAATGTAAATTAATATCTTCTGGATTTACCTCATCAATCGGAGATATAAGTCCACCAAGTACATGATATACTCCATTATACTTTCCTGTCTTTTCAAACATAAAAACACTTTTAGAATCTTCAACTACACATATTAAAGATTTATCACGATTCTCTGAACTACAAATTGAACATACATCTTTATTAGTAATATGCCCACATACACTACATCTTTTTATATTTTTTTTAAAGTCTTGTAAATTTTTTGAAAAAGCATCTATTTTATCATTATCTAACTCATCCACTGCATATACAAATCGTTCAGCAGATTTATCACCAATTCCAGGAAAATTTTTAAAGCTATCCATTAACTGCTGAAACTCTTCTGGATAAATCATTGTTTAAAATAAACCTCCGAGTCCATTAGTATATCTACCTAATTTTTCTTCTTTCATCTTTGCTAATTTTGAAAAAGCATCATTAACTGCAACCATTATCATATCTTCTAATAACTCTTTTTCATTTAAAACACTTGAATCTGTTATTTCTACTTTATTTATTAAAGAATTACCAGTAATAGTAACCTTTACAGCGCCACTATTTCCTTCAAATGTACTATTCTCAATTTCTGTATTAGCTTTCTCTAATTCCTTTTGCACTTTTTGAGCTTGTGCCATTAAATTTTGCATATTCATATTATTAATCCCTCCTATTTAACACTAATTGCGTCTTCACCAAAAATATTTAATGCTGAGTTTTCTAATTCATCTAAACTATCACTCACTTCTAATGATACATCATTTTCATCAATAAATACATATTTAATATTATTTTTTTTATTTAAAATAAATTCATTTCTTACTTCTGTCCATTCATTATCAGTAATTGCAACAACTTTATATTTATGATCAAAAACTTCGTTTAAAAATAATTCTATTTGTTTATAATTAAGATCAAATACACTTACATAAGATTCCTCTTTAAAAGTAAATAATAAATAATCAGTTGATGCAACCACTACTTTTGCCTCAATTAATAAAGCAGAAATTGAATTATAGACCTTATTAGAAATATAATCATTAACCCTATCATAACAATTATTAATCTTATTTAAAACGTCTTTATTTGCTCCCGCTAAGACATTATTAATTCTTATTTTTTTTATTTTATTATATCCTTCGTTATCATTTTCCTCTTTAGGATAATCTTCATTATCGGCTACATTAATTTCTTCAGATTCAGTTAAAACTTTTTGATTATCACTGTTAATAATTTCATCAGGTTGTTGAGAAAGGTGTTGGCAACTATTATTAGTAGAAAATTTAGTGTTAATAATTTCTGCCAAGTGCATAATATATATTTCAAACAAAACCTTCTGATCATTAGTATTTTTCATTTCTATCAATAATTCATTCAATACTTTAGATATATTAATAATTGTATCAGAAGAAAATTCATATTTAGATAAACTATTTGAATATTCTTCAGGAAAATAATCCTTAACAGACAGATTAACAGAATAATCTCTTATAAATATAAGTAGATTATTAACTATATCATTATAATCTTTACCTTCTAAGCTTAATTTTTCTATTAAATCTAGTAATTTTGGATAATCAGAATTTACTAAATAATCTATTATTTCAAATATGATAGATTTAGAAATCTTACCACTCAATTTATCTACATCATCAATTGATATATTCTCATTTGACAAAGATAATGTTTGATCCAATAGATTAATCGCATCTCTAAGTCCTCCATCAGAAAGTAACGCTATATGTTCTAGAACATTATCAGGCAAAGATTTGTTTTCCTGTTCTAATATAAACTTTAATCTTAAAAATAATGCATCTTCACTTATTTTATTAAAATCAAATCTTTGACATCTAGACATAATAGTGACAGGAATTTTATTAGGCTCAGTAGTTGCTAATACAAATATTACATGAGCTGGTGGCTCTTCTAAAGTTTTAAGCAATGCATTAAAAGCTCCTGTTGATAACATATGAACCTCATCAATTATATAAATTTTATACTTACAAAAACTTGGCAAAAGTTTAACATTATCTCTAATTGTACGTATCTCTTCCACACCATTATTACTCGCTGCATCTATTTCTATAATATCAGTATCATTGCTCTCTAAAAATTTACAATTATCACACGCTGCACAAATATCCTCTTCAAAATTCAAACAATTAACTGCATGAGCAAATATCTTCGCAATACTTGTTTTACCAGTACCTCTTGGACCAGCAAATAAATATGCATGAGAAATATGTTTGTATTTAATAGAATTTTTTAAAACGTTAACTATTACATCCTGACCCACAACATTAGCAAAATTAGTTGGTCTATATTTTCTATATAAAGCTGTATATGACATATTTTACGTCTAAAAGACTTCACCTCCTAAATCAATCCTTTAAATATATTACATACTAAAATTATAACATCTTCTATTTAATAATTATACATAACTTACCTTAATTTTTTAAAAAAATTTGTTAATAACTCAGAATGTTTTATACTACTATTATTATTTATTAATTCAAAATTTGTTTTAGAGTTAATAACTTTTTCTTTACTCACATAATAGTAGACATTTTTAATACGAACTTCTTTAATTATCTCTCTACACATACTACAAGGTTCTAAAGTCACGTACATATCACAATCACTTAAACGCCAATCTTTTAATTTTTTAGTTGCCTTAATTATACAATTTATTTCAGCATGTGAAAGAGGATCTATTTTATTATGTCTCTTATTATAAGCCTTAGATATAATAACATTATTTCTTACTATAATAGCCGCGACCGGAACTTCGTCATTCGTATACGCTTTTTTAGAAAGTTCATATAAAATCTTTTCATATTTTTCTTGCATATAACACCTCAAAAAAAGCGCACACATATAGTTTAGTGTTAAGGCTGCTATTTTCCAATCCTGACCTGTTTCCACGCTATATGTTGCGCAATGTAATTATAACATATGAATTACATTTATCAATATTTTTTTTAGACTAATAATTATAATATTATCAAGATATGTATTCTTCACTATTTCATTAGGAATTAACAAATATGTTCCACGTGAAACATAATTTCAAATAATTGAACATTGGTAAAAAAATAATTATCTACTATATATTAATTAAAATCAAACATATCTTAATATTTCAATTATTACATACTAAATTAATTATATAAAAATAATTTAATAATTAAAGCTATATGATAACTAATTCTTTTATTAGTCTATGTATACTAATCATTCTTATGTTTCACGTGAAACATAGAAAATATAATAACCTATATTAAATTAAGTTATATAAACACTAATTAATATACCTTTAATAAAATATTCTGATATATCTGAACTAATATGTTCCACGTGGAACATACTTTTAAATAATTAAATATTCATAAAAAATAAATAATCATTTAATATCTAAAAAAATTAAACAAAGCTATATATTCTAATCAAAATATTTAATTATATATGGAAATTTAATAATTAATACTAGATATAAATGATATATATAAAATATAAATGTTTCACGTGAAACATAAAATTGTAATATAACTAAAATTACTATTTATAAATATACATTGTAATTGTAAGTAAATTTTAAAAAATATCTTAATACTTTTAAACAAATACGTAGAACATTTAATAAAAATTAATCATCAAAGAAACACGCATATTTAAAAACACTAATAATTATTATTTTTAGTTAATTAATATCATGTAAAATTTAATGTTCCACGTGAAACTAAAAAAATATAAGAAGCTAAATGAAATAATGTAATATAAATAATAATAAATATATCCTTCTAATTATAAATAAATTTAGTAAAACATTCTGATATGTTTAAACAACTAACGTTCCACGTGAAACATTAAATAAAAAAATGATCTATCAAATTAATTATTTACTTTATTTTTACTGATTATCTGTTTACAAGAAACTATGTCTGTTAATAGAAACTAATAATTTCTCTTTATATTTAATTTTTTTTTAAATAAATATAACTTTTATCTGTATTTAAATATACTTCTTAATTTTAAATTATAAATAAAGCTTACAGACAAAATAAAAAAGCGATAATTCGCTTTTTTAACATTATTCTTCTATATTTTTCTCTTCAATCGTTTCTTCCTCTAAATTTTTGTTAATAACTGAAATTGATGCAACCTTATTTTCATCTTTTAAGTGGATAAGTCTTACTCCCTGTGTAACTCTTCCCATCATTGAGATATTTTCAATGCCCAATCTTATAATAATTCCATTATTAGTGATTATCATTAAATCTTTATCATCTTCTACAGATTTAAATCCAACTATTTTACCATTCTTATCAGTTATATTAAGTGTTTTTACACCCTTGCTTCCACGTTTAGTTTCACGATATTCAGAAACCGCCGTTTTCTTACCATAACCTTTTTCTGTAACAACTAATACATTTTTATTTAGCGTTGTAACTTCTGTTCCTACACATATATCACTCGTTAAATTAATTCCTTTAACTCCTGCTGCTGTTCTTCCCATAACTCTTACTTCTTCTTCATTAAATCTAACCATTCGTCCTTCAGAAGAACACATTAACACATAATCTTCACCTGTAGATCTTTTTACAGAATTTAGCTCATCACCCTCTCTTAATGTAATAGCAACTTTTCCACTCTGTCTAATATTTTCAAATTCAGAGATCATAGTTCTTTTAATAACACCATTTTTTGTTCCAAAGATTAGATATTTATAACTATTTTCTCTTTCTATTTTAACTACTGCATTTATAGTTTCATCTTTATCAATTTGAATTAGATTAACTAGTGGTAATCCCTTCGACGTTCTTGAAAATTCAGGGATTTCATAACCTTTTAGTCTATAAACTCGACCTTTATTACTAAAGAACAATAAGAAATCATGTGTGGATAAGTTTATAATTTGTTCTACAAAATCTTCATCATTAGTAGACATACCTTTTATTCCTACTCCACCTCTATTTTGAATCTTATAAGTATCAGTAGTCATTCTCTTAATATAGTTTTTATTAGTAATAGTAATAATTACATCTTCTTCTGGTATTAAAGATTCATCTTCAATAAATTCGATCGCTGTCATATCTATTTTAGTTCTTCTCTCATCTGCAAATTTATTTTTAATTTCTAACATTTCTTCTTTTATTATATTTAAAATCTTTTCTTCGCTTCCTAAAATTGACCTTAACTCATCTATAAGTTTAAGTAATTCTTCTAGCTCTGATTCTATTTTACTACGTTCTAAGCCAGTTAAACGTCTCAATTTCATTTCTAAAATACTATCAGTTTGAATTTCAGTTAAACCGAAACGCTCCATTAATGTTGCCTTAGCTACAACATCACTTTCACTTTCTTTAATAATTTTAATAACTTCATCTATATTATCTAAAGCAATCTTATATCCCTCTAAAATATGAACTCGTCTTTCTGCTCTATCTAATTCAAATCTAGTTCTTCTAATAATTACTTCTTTTTGGAAATCAATATATTTTGAAATAATGTGTTTAAGTCCTAATAATCTTGGCTGATTTTGATCTAACATTAAGAAGTTAATTCCAAAAGTAGTTTGTAATGCTGTATGTTTGTAAAGATTGTTTAATACAACGTTTGCATTCGCTTCTTTCTTTAAAGTAACAACGATTTTAATACCATTTTCAAGGTTAGTTTCCTCATGTAAATCAGCAATACCATCTATTACTTTATCTCTAACTAATTCTCCAATACGTTGCTGTAAATCACGTTTATTTGTTTGATATGGTAATTCTGTTATAATTAATTTACTTTTACCATTACTCTCATCAATTTCTACCTTACTTCTAATTGTAATAGAACCTTTTCCTGTTTCATACGCTTTTACAATACCACTATTACCTAAAATTATAGCGCCAGTAGGAAAATCAGGACCTTTAATGTAATTCATTAATTCCAAAGTTGTTATATCTGGATTATCTATATAAGCAACACATCCATCAATAACTTCACCCAAATTATGCGGAGGAATATTTGTTGCCATACCTACAGCTATTCCCATAGTTCCATTAACCAAAATATTAGGAAATCTACTAGGAATAACTTTAGGTTCTTTTCTAGTTGAGTCAAAATTATCTTCAAAATCAACAGTATTTTTATTTATATCACGTAAAAGTTCCATTGATAACTTAGATAATCTAGCCTCTGTATAACGCATTGCAGCTGCCCCATCTCCATCCATTGATCCAAAGTTACCATGGCCATCTATTAAAGTATGTCTATAGCTAAAAGGTTGAGCCATTCTTACTAAAGATTCATAAATAGCTGAATCTCCATGTGGATGGTAATTACCCATTACTTCTCCTACTGTTTTAGCACTTTTTCTAAAAGGCTTATCAGGAGTATAACCACTCTCATACATAGAATATAAAATTCTTCTATGAACAGGCTTCAACCCATCTCTTAAATCAGGTAAAGCACGTGCTACTATAACACTCATTGAATAATTCAAAAATGATTTATTCATCTCATCTACTATATTTGTATTTTGTAACTTATCAATATCTAAACTTTTTTCTAATTCATTATCCATAACCTACTACCTCCTACACATCCAAATCTATTGCATACTGCGCATTAGTCTCTATAAAATCACGTCTAGGTTCAACTTCTTCTCCCATAAGTGTTTCAAAAACTTTATCCGCAAGCATAGCATCTTCTACAGTAATTTGTTTTAAAACTCTATTTTTAATACTCATTGTTGTTTCTCTTAATTCTTTAGCATCCATCTCTCCTAAACCTTTATTACGACTTATTTCATATTTAGCAGTTTCTGGCAAACTAGAAATATAATCATTTAACTCAGGTTCATCCAGACACCATTTAATATTTTTCCCATGAACAACTTTATATAAAGGAGGCTGAGCAGCAAATACATGACCAGCTTCAACAACAGGTCTAAAGAATCTATAGAATAGAGTTAATAACAACGTTCTAATATGGTCTCCATCAACATCCGCATCGGTCATAATAACAATTTTATGGTATCTTAATTTAGTTAAATCAAACTCATCACCAATTCCAGTTCCAAATGCTGTTATAATACTTCTTATTTCTTCATTACCAAGCGCCTTATCAAGACGAGCTTTTTCTACATTTAAAATTTTACCTCTAAGAGGAAGAATAGCTTGGGTCATATAATCTCTACCTTCTTTTGCACTTCCACCCGCAGAATCACCCTCGACTATAAAGATTTCGCTAACAGTAGGATCATTACTCTTACAATCAGTTAGTTTTCCCCATTTATTAGTTATTTCTAAGCCACCTTTTCTTCTTGTCATCTCTCTAGCCTTCTTAGCAGCCATACGTGCTCGAGAAGCCATCATGCTCTTTTCTATTATTAACTTAGCTTCGGCTGGATTCTCAAGTAAAAATTTTTCCAACTTTTCACCAAAAACACTACTAGCAATCTTTCTAACTTCAGCATTTCCTAACTTAGTCTTAGTCTGACCTTCAAATTGAGGATCTGGATGTTTACAACTTACTATCATTGCTAAACCTTCTTTAACATCATCAGCAGTTAAAGCATCTTCTTTAGTCTTTATAATATTGTTATTTCTTGCATAATTGTTAATAACTCTCGAAAGCGCTAATCTTACACCATCTTCATGAGTTCCACCTTCAACTGTATTAATATTATTTGTAAATGAATAAATATTTGAGCTGTACCCATCATTATATTGAAGAGCAACTTCTATCTCTATACCACTTTCTTCTCCTTCACAATAAATAACTGTATCATGAATAGGTTTCTTATTTTCATTAAGCATATGAACATACTCAATAATACCACCATTATAAAGAAACGCTTCACTCTTATCTGGTTCTCTTAAATCTATTAACTTTATCTGAAGACCTTTATTTAAAAATGCAAGTTCTCTAGCTCTATGTTTCAAAGTATCATAATTATAAATTGTCGTTTCTTTAAAAATCTCAGGATCAGGCTTAAAAGTAACTGTCGTTCCTGTTCTATTAATATCACATTTATCTATTATTTCTAATTTACCTGCAGGTTTTCCTCCAGAAACAAATTTTTGATAATATACATTACCATTTTGATAAATTTTTACCTCTAAACTAGTACTAAGAGCATTTACGACACTAGCGCCCACACCATGTAAGCCACCACTTACTTTATAACCTCCTCCACCAAATTTTCCTCCAGCATGAAGTACTGTGAATATTGTTTCAACTGTACTAACACCTGTTTTTGGATGTATTCCTGTAGGAATACCTCTACCATCATCTTTTACAGTTATAGATTCATCTTTATTTATAACAATTTCTATATCATCACAATATCCAGCTAATGCCTCGTCAACGGCATTATCAACAATTTCCCATACTAAATGGTTAAGACCTCTTTCACTAGTACTTCCTATATACATTCCTGGTCTTTTTCTAACTGCTTCCAATCCCTCTAAAACTTGAATATCACTTTCATTATAATGTTCTTCTTTCATTACTTAATCCCTCCTACTTAATTCAATCACATTTGCCCGTTTTACCATACTAGGCTTTATATTATTAATATCAGTTGTCGTAATAAACACCTGAATATTTTTATTTAAATTATTTAAAATACTATTTTGATTAATACTATCTAATTCACTAAATAAGTCATCCAAAAGTAATATTGGTTCTTCATAATAATCATTAACAAGAACCTCTAATTCACTTAACTTTAAAGATAAAAGAATTAACTTTTGAATCCCTTGTGAACTATATTCTTTAGCATTATTACTATTGTGGATAAATTCTATGTCATCTCTATGCACTCCTGTTTTAGTAAGACCTAACATAATCTCACTATTCCTATTCTTAACAAGCATTTTAAAAATCTCTTCATTATTCTTTTTCAAAAATTGACTATTATATCTAATATATATATCATCATCTTTTCTAAATTTTCTAAATATTTTTTTAATATACTTATTTAATTTTTGTACATATTCATCCCTAATTTTACATATTTCATAACCAAGGTCTGATATTTTCGAATCTAATACATCCAAATAAACTAAATCCATATTAGAATTAATATATAATTTCTTCAAGTAATCATTTTTATTCTTTATTAACGTATTATAATCATTTAATAATTTAATATAAGATTTATTAATCTGAGATAAACAAATATTTAAATAATTCCTTCTAGTATTAGGAGACTCTTTAATTATTCTTAATTCATCAGGCGAAAATAAAATCACTTTATATTGAGATATAAAATCACTTATTTTCTTTTTTAAATTATTATTAATTTTTGTTTTCTTTCCTTTAAAAGATAAGGTAAAATCTAGTTTCTTTAACTTATCTCCAATATCTAAGTCTATTTTAATCTTAACAAAGTCAGAATTATTTTTTAAAATTACATAATCATCATTGCTTTTAAACGTCCGCGCTAAACTACATACATAAATACTTTCTAAAACCGAAGTTTTTCCTATACCATTATCCCCTATAATAATATTTAAATCTTTCAAATTATCTAACTTAAGTTTTTCATAATTTCTAAAATTTGTTAATTCTAACTTCTTGACATACATTTTAAAACCTCTTTTACCCCACATATTAAAAATAATAGGTATACAAGTACTCCTATACCTATTATTCATTATATCACAAATATGCCCACTTCACTAGATTTTTTACATTTTTCTATAGATTCTATCAGCTAAAACTGCACTAAGTCTAGATGCTTTTAAATACTGATTATTAAAACTATAAAATGAAACAGGAACTTCCATGTTATATCCATTCCTAAATCTCACAACAGTAGCTCGTTTTTTGTTCTTACATGGATAAAAATCTATAATATTGTTATAACTTATCCACAATGTATCTTTTTTATATATAGATGATATAGGAAAAAATACTAACCTTGATGATTCCTCAATAACTATAGGTGTTTTATATTTAGACTTAATAAATTTCTGACTGCCTTCTATCCTAGATCTATAACTAACCCCAAAATACTCACAGCTATGTTCAATGACTTTATAAGACGACTTATCTATATCATAAGTTTGATCTTCTTCTACTATCTGGCATTGATAATCATCAATTGGAACTAATGCTAAAGTTTTTTCATTAACCTCGTAATTCATACTCTCCCTCCTTTCTTAGCTCGATATAATAACACACTTGTTTGTCGAATTTTGTCATATCCTGTCGAAAAAATAAAAAAAGTGTAATTTTAACACTTTTTATCTAATAAGTCTTAATTGGAAGAATTAACTGAAGTAAATCACCATTATCATTTTCCCTAATAATAATAGGTTTTATTTCACCATTAAAATAAATTGTAACTTCTTCACTATTAAAACTTTTTAAAGCTTCCATCATATATTTTGCACTGAATGAAATCTTTATATTTTCACCCTTAATTACATCCATATTCATAACTTCCTCAATCTTACCTATTTCTGGACTACTTGAAGTTATCATTAATCTACTACCTTGAGTTTCTAAAGATACAATATTCTTATCTTTAGCTTGTGCCAATATTGAAGCACGATCCATTATACTATAAAATTCATTTAAATTTAGTTTATAAATAATTTCAAATTCTGATGGTACTAATGAATCTGTATTTGGATAAGTTCCATTTAATAAACTAGATTGAAATAAAATTCCTCGATATTTAAATAAAACCTTATTCGAAAAAGCATGTAGCTCTATCTCATCATTATCATCCTCTATTAACTTTACAAACTCATTAATATTCTTCGCGGGTATTACTAAATTTATATTTTCCTCAGTCATACTAGCAAATTTAACTGACTTTTTAGCTAATCTATAAGAATCTGTAGCAACACACTCTAAATTATTTGCTAAAATTTTTAAATTTATACCAGTAAGTAATGGTTTACTCTCCTGTTGAGAAGTAGCGAATACTGTTTGACTAACAATTTCCTTAAAATTACCAGCAGTAAGTTTTATAGGTACTTTTACATATTCCATTTTTATATTAGGAAAATCATTTACATCAAAACAATTTAAATTATATTTACTAGTAGGTGTTGATATAATAGCTTTGCCACCATCTATTTCCTCAATATCTATGTCCTCCGCTGGTAATTTTCTAATTATATCTAATATAAATCTACCATATATTACTAATTTTCCTTCTTCTTTTATATCTTTTATTTCATCTCTGTTGATAAAAGCTTTAATTGTAATCTCATTATCAGTAGCAGTTAAATACAAACCTTCACTAGTAAGTTCAAATAAAATACCATTAATAACAGGAATTATATTCCTATTAGATAAAGCCCTTCCTACATAATTTAAATTTTCAAATAAAACATTCTTATTAATTTTTAATTTCATAATTTCCTCCTCATTTATTTTTATTAAAATAATTTTATTATTAAAGTGAATAATGTTTATAATGTTACTTTTTGTCGAATTTTAGGTTTTTTCTCAACCTTACTCACTGTTGATAACACCACTTTTCTCACATTTTATTCACTCATTTTTAATTTTAACTCAGAAATAATCTTTTCAAGTTCACTATTATTTTTAATGTCTTCATTTATTTTTTCATATCCATGAATAACTGTAGAATGATCTCTCCCACCAAACTCAAGACCAATCCGTGGATAAGTTTCATCAGTAAGAGTTCTACATAAATACATCGCTATCATTCTAGCATTCGCTATTTCCTTACTTCTTTTTTTCCCTTTTAAGTCATCCACACTCAATTTAAAGTAATTAGCGACTACAAGCATAATTTTATTTATTGAATTATCTATATATAACATATTATTAGTATACTCATCTAACGCCTCAAGAGCTTTTTCTAAAGTTAAGTGATTTATTCCCATAATCGCAGAATAAGCATATAGTCTTGTAATCGCTCCTTCAAGATTTCTTACATCACTTCCACAATTAGATGCTATAAAATCTATAATATCATCAGAGAGATCCATCATTAAATCTCCACTTTTAATCTTATTTTTAATGATTTTAACCTTTAATTCAAAATCAGGAACACTAATAATAGCTTTTAATCCCCAATTAAATCTTGTTTTTAGTCTATCAGCAAACATTTTAAGGTCATCAACACTTCTATCAGAACATATAATAATTTGTTTATCATTATAATATAGACTATTAAAAGTATTAGTAAACTCTTGTTGAGTAACAGTAGCACTTCCTAAAAATTGAATATCATCAATCATCAAAACATCAACATCTCTATATTTACTTTTAAACAAATCAATATAATTAAGATTTTCTTCTTTATTTCCACTATCTTTAGTTATACTAATAAATTCATTCATAAACTCATCTGTAGTAATATATAATACCTTCAAATTTGAATTATTGTTAATATAATTTCCAATCGCATGCATCAAATGTGTTTTACCTAATCCACTTTTTCCATATAAGAACAATGGATTATAAAGCTTTCCTGGATTTTGTGCAACTGCCATACAACTACTATAAGCAAATCTATTAGAATCACCTACAACAAAGTTTTCAAAAGTGTATTTTTCATTTAAATTAGTTTTTCTAGTTTGTACAAAATTATCAATTTCATCATCGCTAGCTTGATAAACGTCATAATTAGGAGAATTCATATTTTTTTTAGGCATAGCTTCTTGATATTCTCCTTCTAAACAAATATTAATATTGTGAATAACTCCAGTTATTTCTAAAAAGATTTCTTCTACCAAATCTAAATAATTGTTAATAATATGATTCTTATGAACTAAATATGGGACTAAAATATAAATATCTTTATCATTAATAGCAAGTAATCTAAGTCCCTTAAACCAAGTATTAAAAGTAATCAAACTTACTCTAAGGTTAATTTGTTCTAAAAACTTTTCCCATATTTTATCCTTGTCCATAGAATCACCTCACTATTCACCGCTTATCCACATTCATTTTAACCCCATTTATTCTATTTTCAAAGTAAAATTTAAATCAAAAGTTATTAACATCTACTTATCAACACCTTATTCACTATTTTTTCATTTAATTTACGTATATTTTAAAAGTTATTAACATTATCAACATTTTATTATTTACATATGTTAATATTATTGTCCACAATTATGTGGATATGTGAATAAATCCAATTGACAAATAATATTCTATAGTTTATAATCAGTTACGTCAAGAAGAAAAAGTTGGGAGGAACAAAAATGAAAAAAACACCAGTAGTAAAAAAGAAAAATACTAAAGCAAAAAAGCAAGGTTTTTTGTCTAGGAGTAAAAGAATTTTAAAAAGTAGAAGACAAAAAGGAAGAAAAAGCTTAACAAATAAATAACTACTTGAAATAGTAGTTTTTTTGTATAAAAAAATATTATTTAAACATAGAGGCGATATAATGAACAAAGAATATATTGTAAGAAAAAACGAAGAAATAGAAAAAATTGTAAAAAAAGGAAAAAAAACAGTTAGTAAATTGTTTATTATATATAATATAGAAAGCAAAGATAAAAAAAATCAGTATTGTATAAGTGTTAGTAAAAAACTTGGAAAAGCCCATCTTCGCAATAAAATGAAAAGAAGAATTAAAGATATATTAATGAAAAATAAAATGGAATTACATAGAAAGTATGTTATAATATTAAGAAAAGAAGCAATAGCTTCTACATATAATGAATTAAAAGAAGTTTTAATTAATCAAATAAAAGGAGAAATTAAATGAAACGAATCAAAAAAATAGCAGTTATCTTAATAGCAGTAATATTTTTAACAACAGGTTGTACAAAAAACTTTAAGGATGAAGAAACAAATAAAGTATACACCGAAAATATTTTATGTAAGCCCAAAGATAAAAAATCATTAGAAGCTTATGAAAAGAATGAAAATATAAAATTGGATAAATTACCAGATTGTGAAAACTTAAAAGTAACATCTGGAGGATATGAAGGACTTTGGACTAGCATCTTTGTAAAACCACTAGCTTGGTTAATTGTTAAAGTAGGATTATTAGTAAAGAATTATGGATTATCAATAATATTATTAGGAATTTTACTAAGATTATTAGTTTTTCCTTTAAGCAAGAGAACATTAGATATGTCAGAAAATATGAAAAAAGCTAATCCAGAACTTCAAAGATTAGAAAAAAAATATGCTAATAGACAAGATCAAGAATCACTATTAAAGAAAAATCAAGAAATGCTTTTAATATATAAAAAATACAATATAAAACCATTTTCAGGCTGCCTAGTATCTCTAATACAACTCCCATTATTCTTCGCCTTTTTAGAAGCAATACAAAGAATACCAGCAATTTTAGAAGAAAGATTAATAGGCTTTGATTTAGGAACAACACCTTGGATAGCAATTACTTCAGGAAAATATTATTATATTATTATAGTTATTGTAATAGCATTAAGTACATATTTTTCATTTAAAAATATGAATACAACTTCCTTAAACGAAGAACAAGCAAATCAAACAAAATTTATGACAAAAATGATGGTAGTATTTATTACGATAATGTCTTTCACACTAAATGTTGGTATAGGACTTTATTGGTGCTCAACTAATACATTTGCAATTGTACAAAACCAAGTAATAAAGAAAATCAGAAATAAAAAATAATAAGGAAGTGAAACTGTGGAAAAATATATTTATAAAGGAAAGAATAAAGAGGAAATATTAAGAATAGCATGCGAAGAATTAAAAACAACAGAACAAGAAATTATATATAAACAAACAGAAGAAAAAAGTGGCCTTTTTGGAGGAAAGAAAATTATTTTAGAAATTGTCAAAATATCAGACATAGCAGAATTAGGAAAATCATTATTAGAAAACTTATTATATGGTTTAAAAATAAAAGGAAAAATAGAAAAAAAGATAAGAGAAAATTCTATATCATATAACATTCACTCTAATAATAACGGTCTTTTAATAGGAAAAAATGGCAAAATTTTAGAATCAATATCTACCTTTATAAAACACAGTATAAACAGTCAAATAGGATTATATATAAATATATTAATAGATGTAGAAAACTATAAAGAAAAGCAAAATTATTATCTTGAAAGAGATGTTAAAAAAATAGCAAGAGAAGTAACTCTATCAAAAATTCCAGTTAAACTAGATCCAATGAATTCTTATGAAAGAAGAATAGTTCATAATGCATTAGCGAAATTTGAATACATTGAAACAGCTAGTGAAGGAGAAGAACCAAATAGATATGTTGTTATAAAATATAAAGAAATAGATGACTAACTAAAATTTAAAATAGTTAGTTTTTTTATGATAAAAAGTTGTAATTTTCCATATAAACCCTTTATTTGTAGAGATTTGTAAAAATATTTTATAGTTCTTTACTACCAATTTACTACTTTATAAAAAATTTTAGTTGATGTATAATATGATTATAATAATTTTAAGAAAGAGGGATTTTATGGAAAAATTTTATTTTGCAGTTCCAGATATAAATAGAAAAGAAGACGCATTATCGTATATAAATGAATTTTATGAATATAATTCTGAAATTAATGGTGTTGGAGGACTTAATAGATATTTAGATGACTATGATGAATGGTTAAAAAAATTGGAAGAAGATTATACAAGAATACCTAATGAAGACAAAGTTCCCGCGAGAACATATTTTTTAGTAAGGGAGAGCGATAATCGAATTGTTGGTATGATTAACATTAGATTAGCATTAAATGAAAATTTAAAAAAATTTGGAGGACATATTGGTTATAGCATTCGCCCTACAGAAAGAGGAAAAGGGTATAACAAAATAAATTTATATCTAGGATTAAAAGTTTGCCAAGAGTATGGAATAGAGACAGTCTTAATGGATGCAGATAAAGATAATCCTGCTTCATGGCGTACAATGGAATCTTTGGGTGGTAAAAATATAAGGGAATTTTTTGATAATGAAAACGCCCATTGCATAGTAAAAGATTATGAAATAAATGTAAATGAAAGCATAAATAACAATTCAGCAATTTACGAACCAATGATTAAACAAACAATGTTACGAAAAAAATAATTTAGAAAATCATTATTCCGATATTACAATTTTAAATATCAAAAATAAAAAAAACGAATTTTTTGCTACATGCTACACGCTACATAATAAGGGTAATACTATCCTTATTATGGCGAGGACTTTAGTGGCTAACGCCACTAGTCTCGCCTATAAGACTATACTTTGTTACTATGACACTGTATAGTTTTTTTAATATTTTAAATTAATGCATAAAAAATTTCTAAATTTTACTACCAATTTACTACTTTTGAAAGCAAAAATATAAGAAATTATAAAAATATATGTGAATATCTTTCAAAAATAAAAATGCCGTAAACACATATAAATAATGGTTATAACAACATTTAAGAACTTATAAAAAGACAGGTGAAAATTATATAACTTTTTGTATTAAAAAAATCAAAATCTTGGGAAATATCCCATATTTCCCGGGAAATACGACATAGAATTTACATCTTTAGCTTTACGTGGTATAATCTAAAATCGTAATGGAGGGACTATTATGAATGATACTATCGCAGCAATTGCAACAGCTGTAGGAAACAGTGCAATCAACATAATTAAAGTAAGTGGAACAAATTCTATCGACATTGTAAATAAATTGTTTAAAGGAAAAAATTTGACAGAAGTACCAAGCCACACAATTAATTATGGTTATATTATAGATAAAGATGAAAAAATAGATGAAGTCTTAGTTTCTATTTTTAAATCTCCAAATACATATACAGGAGAAGATATAGTTGAAATAAATTGTCATGGTGGAGTCTCTTGTACAAATAAAATATTAGAATTAACACTAAATAATGGTTGCCGTCTTGCAGAACCAGGAGAATTCATAAAACGTGCTTTCTTAAATGGAAAAAAAGATCTATTAGAAGCTGAATCTATTGCAGACCTAATAAATGCTAAAACAGAAGAAGCAAGAAAAATGAGCATGAAAGGCATAACTGGAGAACTTTCAAAAATGATAAAAACATTAAGAGAGAAATTATTAACCATAATAGCAAATATAGAAGTAAATATAGATTATCCAGAATATGAAGATGCTATAGTTTATACTAACGAACTTTTAGAAGAAAATATATCAGAGATAAAAAAATCTCTAGAAAAGATTTTAAAAGAATCAGAAAAAGGAAGAATAATTAAAGACGGACTTAATATTGGAATAATTGGAAAACCAAACGTTGGAAAAAGTAGTCTTTTAAATCATCTTCTGGGAGAAGAAAAAGCTATAGTAACAGACATAGAAGGAACAACTAGAGATATAGTTGAAGGAAAAATAATCTTAAATGGAATAACACTCAATTTAATAGACACAGCTGGAATAAGAGAAACAGAAAATGTAGTTGAACAAATTGGAGTAGAAAAAAGTAAAAAAATATTAGATGAATCAGATCTAATAATTGCAATATTTGATGGAAGTAGACCTTTAAGTGAAGAAGATAACAAAATATTAGAAAGCTTGAAAAATAAAAAAGTAATTATAGTATTAAATAAAGTAGACTTACCTCAAATGATAGATCTAAAAAACTTTTCACCTTTTTCAATTGTAGAAACATCAATAATAAATAACAAAGGAGTAACAGACATATTAGAAAAAATAAAAGAATTATTTAACTTGAATGAAATAGAAAATCAAGATTTTACATATCTATCAAATGCAAGACAAATATCTCTAGTAAAAAAATGCGTAGTATTAGCAAATGAAATATATGAATCAAATAAACAAGGAACGGAAATAGACTTAATGCAAATAGATATTCAATCTTTATGGGACCTCTTAGGAGAAATAATAGGAGTATCATATAAAGATGAACTACTAGATGAAATATTTAGTAAATTTTGTCTAGGAAAATAGGAAGTGATAATATGTATGAAGTAATAGTAATAGGAGGCGGTCATGCGGGATGCGAAGCTTCTTTAGCATGTTCTAGACTAAGTCACAAAACATTACTCATAACCGGAAATATAAATAATATTGCTGATATGCCATGCAATCCTTCAATAGGAGGTTCAGCAAAAGGAATAGTTGTAAGAGAAATAGATGCATTAGGTGGAGAGATGGGTATAATAGCCGATAACTCTCACTTACAAATTAAAATGTTAAATAGTAAAAAAGGTCCAGGAGTTAGAAGTCTAAGATGCCAAGCAGATAAAACTACATATCCAGAAAATATGCTAAAGTCACTTAAATCTGAACAAAACTTAGACTTAAAAGAAGACTTAGTAAAAGAGCTCATAGTAGAAAATAATATTATAAAAGGTGTAATAACAGAATCAAATGAAAGAATATTATCCAAAAAAGTAATTATAACAACAGGAACTTATCTAAATTCAGATATTTTAAGAGGACATAATAAAGTTAAAGGTGGTCCACATGGTGAAAAATCATCTCTTTATTTAAGTGATTCTATGAAATCTTTAGGACTTACCATGAGAAGATTAAAAACAGGAACTCCACCTAGAGTATTAAAAGATACTATTAATTATGAGGAATGCCAAGAAGAAAAAGGAGATGAAAAACTACTCAGTTTTAGTAACTTCTTTAAACCAGTCTATAATATAGAAAGCCAACACTCATGTTTTTTAACTTATACTAACCAAACTACTCATAAAATAATATTAGAAAATTTAGATAAATGTGCTTTATACAGTGGACTAATCGTTGGTGTAGGACCAAGATACTGTCCATCAGTAGAAGATAAAATTGTTAAATTTAGAGATAAAGAAAGACATCAAATATTTTTAGAACCTGAACGAGAAAATGGTAATGAAATTTATGTAGGAGGCTTCTCTACTACAATGCCAGAAGAGATTCAAGAAAAATTGATTCATTCTATGGAAGGACTACACAATGCAAAAATAACAAAATATGGATATGCCATAGAATATGATGCAATAGAATCAACAGAACTACAAATGACTTTAGAAACAAAAAAAATAAAAGGATTATATACAGCAGGACAAATAAATGGCACAAGTGGATATGAAGAAGCTGCTGCACAAGGTTTAATCGCAGGAATAAATGCTAGTCTAAGTTTAAAAGGTTTAGAACCATTAATATTAAAAAGAAATGAGGCTTATATAGGTGTTTTAATTGATGATCTTATAAATAAAGGAATAACCGAGCCATACAGACTATTAACCTCAAGGGCAGAATTCCGTCTTTTATTAAGACATGATAATGCAGATATAAGGCTTACAGAAATAGGAAGAAAAATCGGACTCATCAACGACGAAAAATATAATATTTTTCAAAATAAACTTAAAAATATAAAAGAATTAGAAGAATATCTAACTTCTAATAAAATTCTAAACACAAAAGAAAATAATGATTATTTAACTAACATAGGCACTACCCCATTAGATGGAAAAATATCAGCAATAGAATTACTAAAAAGACCAGAAGTTAAAATAAGAGATATAGAATACATATTAAAAGAACAATTTGACCCTACGGCTAAAGAACAAGTAGAAATAAAAGTAAAATACAAAGGATATATAGATAAAACAGAAAAAGAAGTAGAAAAAATGCTTAATTTAGAAAAGAAAAAACTTCCATTAAACATTAATTATAATAATGTAAAAAACATAGCAACAGAAGCTAGACAAAAACTAGAAACAGTAAGACCATTAACTATTGGACAAGCTTCTAGAATAAGTGGTGTTAATCCATCTGATATAACAATGCTATTAGTTTATTTAAAAAAGGAGTTCCCACATGAATAAAGAAAGATTTATAGAAGAAGCAAAAGAACTTAACATAATATTAGATAAAGAAGAATTAGATAAATTTGAAACTTATAAAAACTTACTCAAAGAATATAATAAAAAATTTAACTTAACCAGCATTACTGATGATGAAAATATTTATTTAAAACATTTCTACGATTCATTATGTTTATTCAAAGTTCCAGAACTTATAAATGCTTCTACTCTTTTAGATATTGGCACAGGTGCTGGATTTCCAGGAATACCAATAGCTATATGTAAAAAAAATATTAAAGTAACATTAGTAGAAGCTAATGGAAAAAAATGTAATTTTTTGAATTTAGTAAAAGAAAAATTAAATTTAAATAATGTAGAAGTAATTAATAGAAGAGCAGAAGATTACACCAAGACTCATAAAAATGAATATGATATAGTTACCTCCAGAGCTGTCGCTCATCTAAGTGTTTTATCAGAACTTGAAATTCCATCATTAAAAATAAATGGCTATTTTCTCCCACTTAAATCTAACATCGACAATGAAATAATCGAATCATCTAATAAAATTGAAAAACTTGGAGGAATAATAGAAGAAAAAATTGCTTTTAAATTACCAATAGAAAATTCAAATAGAAGTATTATAAAAATAAAGAAAATAAAAGAAACTCCAGAAATATATCCACGAGAATATAGTAAAATTATAAAAGAAATAAAATAGTTATAAGAAATAGTAAAATATTTAAATAACTATTTTTTTTAAACACTTGAAAATTATATAAAAATAGCTTAAAATAACAGTAGAATAAAAAATAAGGGGCTGTAGATATATGAATCGAGAAAATGAAATAAAAAATATAAGAATTGAGGATATAATACCAAATAGGTTTCAACCAAGACTTGCATTTAATCAGAATGAATTGAAAGAACTGTCTGATTCTATTAAGGTGCATGGAATAATTCAACCATTAGTGTTAAGAAGAAATGGTGATAAATTTGAAATCATAGCTGGTGAAAGAAGATATAAAGCTGCTGTAATGGCAGGCTTAACTACAGTACCTGCAATAATAATGAATATAGATGATAAACAAAGTGCAGAGGTGGCAGTAGTTGAAAACTTACAAAGAAAAGATTTAACAGCTATAGAAGAAGCACAATCTTACAAGAAAATACTAGACATGGGATACTTAACACAAGAAGAACTCGCGTCTAGAATGGGAGTTACTCAACCTACTGTTGCTAATAAACTAAGATTACTTAATTTGTCAGAAGTAGTCCAACAAGCATTATTAAAAAATCAAATTTCTGAAAGACATGCTAGAAGTCTACTACAAATACCAGATCAAAGTCTTCAAGTAAATATGTTAAATAGAATAATTTCTGAAAGATTAACTGTAAGACAAACTGATGAAGAAATTAGCAAAATTTTAGGAAGACCAGTAATGCCATCAGTGACTCCTGTTCCACCACAACAACCAGTACGTACACCAGAACCAGTACAACCTGCACCAGTTCAAACTCCAAATAATAATTTTGTTAATCCAACACCTACTCCAGTAACAAATCAACAACCATTTGATGTTGATATAGACAAAATAAAAAATCAATCTGAAGATATTATTAAAGAACATAAACCAAGTGATATAGATTTTCTATTAAGAAAACCATCAACAACTGATGAAGAAACATCAACATCATCTTCACCAGCAAAAAAAGTCTCTTTAGAAGATGTTGCTGCAAATGTTGATATGGGTGATATAGTTAAACCTTCTCAAATGGCAATAAATCCCTTTCAAGAAGTAGAAACTGAAATAATGAACTTTGAAATTCCAACACAACGAGTTGAATCACCAACGCAATTAAAACCAGAAGTTCCTAAAAATAGTTTAATAGAAGAGTTTAGACAACAACAAGCATCCTCTGCACCAATCTCTCCAATAAAACCATTAATGCCAGAAGGAAATGAAAGAAGCATTAGCAAAGCAATAAATGTTGTAAGAGAAGAAAGCAGAAAAATTGAACAATTAGGATTTAATGTTGATACTGAAGAATTTGATTTTGAAGATATGTATCAAATAATAATAAAAATAAAAAAATAGTAACTCTTTTAAGAGTTATTATTTTTTCTAAAAAAGTTCTCCATATCTTCAATAACATAAGATGGTTCGGTTCCTTTAATATAATAAAGAGCATCTTTAACAGATAAATCTGCAGTACTACCACTGATTGGATTAACTATAGTAGCAGTAACTCCAGTTGGTATTGAATACCAAGAAGCATCTTTTCCTTCTAAATAACTTTCAATAGTCCTAGCCCATATTCGTTTTGGTATTTTAGAAGAAACAGAATCAACATCACTATTATCATCAAATCCATTCCAAACCATCACTAAAGCATCGGGATTATAGCCAATTACCCAATAATCGGTATCTGTAGTTCCAGATTTAGCAGCATATTTCTTTGTTAATAACCCATTAACACTTAATAAAGTTGGAGAAGCATAATCAATATAATCATAATTATAAGTATTGCTCATCATTTCATTTAATATAAATGTGTAGCGCTTATCTAAAACACTCTCCTCTTCATAATCAGCTTCATATATAATATTACCGTCTAAATCAGTAACTTTTCTTATAAGTCTCGCATCATTCTTAATTCCTTCATTAGCTAAAGTTGCAAAAGCATTACTAAAATCAATCATTCCAATTTCAGTAGTACCTAAAGATAATGATACATTATTAGGAAGCTCAGTTTTAATTCCCATCTTATTTCCAGTCTCCTTTAATACATTAGTGCCTAAAAATAAATGAGTTTTAACAGCAAAAATATTATCTGACAAAGCTAAAGCATCTGCCATAGTAATAGGCTTCTCTGCATATTTATTCCCAAAATTACTAGGTGAATAAATTTCATCATTACCTATAGAAAAAGTAGTAGCTTCACTAACAAAAGTAGAAGAAGGTGTCATTCCGTTTTCTAAAGCGGCATAATAAAGAATAGGTTTAAACGTAGAACCAACTTGCCTCCTCGCTTGAGTAACTCTATTAAATTGACTTTCGTTATAATTTTTACCACCAATTAAAGCGACAATATTCCCAGTTTTAGGCTCTCTTATTAAAGCGCCAACTTGTAAATCTCCAGCCTCTGCCATCTCTTCAGAAACAATTTGCTCTAATTTTCTCTGAGCCTCACCATCTAAATTAGTATATATTTTCAAACCACCAGTTTCTATTAAAGATTTAGGAATATCAGAAATAGAATTTAATTCACTAATAACAGCATCTTTATAATATAAAGAACTAACTATATAATTATTAGGCTTAACTCCATGAAATTTTAATTCCTCATTTAACGCATTTTTCATTTCTTCATCTGTAATATACCCATTACTAGCCATACTTTGTAAAACTACTTTTTGCCTATTTTTAGCATTATCATAATAATATATTGGATTATAATAAGTGGGATTTTTAGGAATTCCAACGATCATAGACGCCTCCGCCAAAGTTAAATCCTTAGCATTTTTGTTAAAATAATATAAACTAGCATTCTGAATACCATAATTACCTGCACCATAATTTATAGTATTTAAATACCCTTCTAAAATTTCATCTTTAGAATAATGAACTTCTAATTCAAATGTTAAAAATGCCTCTTCAATTTTACGCTCCCAAGTTTTATCAAAAGTTAAAAACAAATTTTTAATATACTGTTGTGAAATAGTTGAAGCTCCTTGATCAAATTCACCAGACTTAAAATCATAATATAAAGCCTTTATTATCCTCAAATAATCAAATCCATTATGTGCATAAAAGTTTTTATCTTCAGTAGCAATAATACCATCAATAGCAAATGGACTAATATCTTTTAAATCTACCCATGAAGAATTATTAGTATTCTCATAAAATACCTCATCATCTTTATCTAACATAACTATTCTATTTGAATTATGAATATCCATTTTAGGTGTAATATAAGCATACAAATAAAATCCGAATAACACTAAAAGTCCAGATATAAATAAAAATACAAATAATTTCCATAAAAAGTAAATTTTTTTCATAATATCTCCTAAATATTATTATTAAAAAATTTTCTTAAAATATAAGCAAAAATCATATATAAAATACACATATATGGAATATAATAAAAAAGATTAATTAAAATTACTTGATTTATTACAAAATATAAGTATAATTTTAGTGGAAAAGAGAAGGTGATAATATGAAATTAAAATCATTAAGTAAAGAAGAAATCGAGACAATGTCTTTTGATGATCTAGCATATGAAATACTAAAAGAAAAAGGAAAAAAAATGAAAACTGCTGATATTTTCAAAACAATATGTGACTTACTTGAAATGAATGATGCTGCCTATGAGGCTCAAATAGCTGATTTTTTCACATTATTAGCAACTGAAAAAAGATTTATACAACTTGATAAAGGTTTTTGGGATTTAAGAGAAAATCACACTGCCAAAATAGAAATAGAAGATTTTAGCGAAGATGAAGAAGAAATAGAAGATACAATAGAAGAAGAAACAATTAATGACGAAGATGATATATATTTAGATGAAACTAAAGAATCAGATGATGATGAAACAGATGACGAATTAAAAGACTTTGTCGTAATAGATGAAGATAACGAATCAGAACTTTAACCTTAAATAATTAGAAATAATTAAAAGGAAAGGTGAAAAAATGTTAGAAAGATTAAAAATAATAGAAGAAAGATATAAATTTTTAGATGCTGAACTTATGAAGCCAGAAGTATATAACGACTTTAAAAAGATGAAAGAACTATCAAAAGAAAAAACATCTTTAGAAGAATCTGTTGAAGCATACCATAAATATAGTACAGTTTTAGATGATATAGAAGCAGCTAAAGAAATGATGCATGATCCAGAAATGGCTGATTTTGCAAAAGAAGAATTAGATAGACTAACTACTGAAAAAGAAGAATTAGAAGAAAAGATTACTATATTATTGCTTCCAAAAGATCCAAATGATGACAAAAACGTTATCATGGAAATAAGAGGAGCAGCTGGAGGAGATGAGGCTAATATCTTCGCAGGAGACCTATTTAGAATGTACTCTAAATATGCTGAAAAAGAAGGCTGGAAATTAGAAATAACTAATGAAGTTCCAGGAGAAGCTGGAGGTTTCGCAGGTATAGAATTTATGCTATCTGGTGAGAATGTTTATTCAAAATTAAAATTTGAAAGTGGCTCTCACAGAGTTCAAAGAGTCCCCGCGACAGAAACACAAGGAAGAGTTCATACTTCAACCGCTACAGTTTTAGTCATGCCAGAAGCAGAAGATGTTGAAGTAGAATTATTAGATAAAGACTTAAAAATAGACGTATGTAGAAGTTCAGGTGCTGGTGGGCAATGTGTAAATACTACCGACTCAGCAGTAAGAGTAACTCATATTCCAACTGGGTTAATGGTATATTGCCAAGTAGAAAGAAGTCAAATTAAGAATAAAGAAAAAGCTTTAACTATATTAAAGTCACGACTTTATGACCTTAAACTTAAAGAACAAGAAGAAGCTCTAGGCGCAGACAGAAAAACAAAAATAGGAACAGGAGATCGTTCTGAAAAAATTAGGACATATAACTATCCTCAAAACAGACTTACTGATCATAGAATTGGACTTACTTTAATGCATTTAGACAAAGTAATGGAAGGAAATTTAGAAGAAGTTATAGAATCCTTAATAACTGAAGATCAAAAATTAAAAATGGGCGTAACAAATGAATAAAGATTTAAACGTATCAAATTTAGAAATCGAAGAATTAAAAAAATTAAATAAATATAATGAAGAAAACATAGCTAAAATTGAATCAGGTTATCCTGTTCAATACTTAATTGGCTATGTTAATTTCTATGGTTTAATAATAGAAGTAAATGAAAGTACACTTATACCTAGATATGAAACAGAATATTTAATAGAAAAAACAATTAACTATATAAAAAAATATAACTTTGATAATCCTAAAATATTAGACATGTGCACAGGTTCTGGGTGTATAGGCTTAACATTAAAACATGAATTAAAGAATTCGAATGTAACTATTAGTGATATTTCTATCTCTGCTTTAGAAGTGGCAAAACAAAATAAAGAAAACTTAAAACTAGATGTAGAAATAATAGAAAGCGATTTATTTAATAATATTAAAACAAAAGACTTTGATATTTTAATAAGTAATCCACCATATGTTATGGAAACAGAACCTCTTCCAAAAAATGTTTTATTTGAACCACACTTAGCTTTATACAGTAAGAATAATGGAACTTACCATATTGAAGAAATCCTAAAAAATGCCAAAGCTTATCTAAAAGACAAATTTATAATTGCTTTAGAAATAAATGAAAAAAGTGAAGAAGATTTAACAGAAATAATAAAAAAATATTTTGATGAAAACATTAGATATAATTTTGAAAAAGACCTAGCAGGAAAAATAAGATATTTATTTATTTTCCAAAACTAAAAGAAAAATCTACACAATATAATATATTTTTATAAAAAATTGTATAAAGCTAACAAAAAAAGAACAACATTAATTAGAAAGGTTGGTTTCAAATGAAAAAGGCTTTAATAGTTTTAGCTTTAATAACAATTTATTTAATGTTTACTAACAAAACTGAAGATTATGTAATAGTACCTAAAGAATCAATAAGATTTAGAATAATTCCTAACAGTAATACCCCTCAAGATATATTTATGAAAGAAAAAGTAAAAGAAGAAATTAGCTCAGTTATTAATAACATTGAAAAATCTAATAACATAGAAGAATCAAGAAATAATATAGAAGCCAGTATACCACAAATAGAAAATAAAATAGATTCACTATTTTTAAAAAATAACTATAATGAAAATTATAATATAAACTATGGAATGAATTACTTTCCAGAAAAAATATACAAGGGTGTCAAATATGAAGAAGGTTACTATGAATCTATGGTAATAGAAATTGGAGAATCAGAAGGAGACAATTACTGGTGTGTACTATTTCCTCCACTTTGTTTAATTGAAGCAGAAGAAAGTGATGACGTAGAATATAGCTTCTTTATAAATGAAATAATAAAAAAATTCTTTAAATAAGTAATAATAATACAAAATGTCACTATAATTAAATAGGTGACATTTTTTGGAAACAATAACTATAATTTTAATTGGATTATCTCTTAGTATTGATGCATTTACTTTATCACTAGCATACGGTCTTTTAAACATACCTAAGAGTAAAATTATCTTTACTTCATTATCTGTAGGTATATTTCATTTTATTATGCCTTTATTAGGACTTGCTGTAGGCCACGTTTTAACAGACATGATAAACATTAACTCAAAATATATACTTATAGTTGTACTATTAATAATTTTCGTAAGTATGATAAAATCCTTAAAAGAGGAAGAACAAGAACATGATTTATCATTCATAAATATATTAACATTTTCATTCTTAGTATCTTTAGATAGCTTCTCTGTAGGAATAGGATTAACGTACATAACTAATAAAATATTCTTAGGCTCAATAATTTTCAGCATAATAAGTTGCACATTTACTTATCTTGGATTTACTTTAGGAAAATATCTATCAGTGAAAGCAGAAAAACATGCCAAAATATTAGGAATTGTCTTTATAACATTATTAATAATTTATTTTATATTTAAATAAACAATTGACATATTAGTTTAATAATTTTATATTATAAATATGATATCGGAGGATTTATGCCAAAATTAAAAATAACAGGTGGTAATACTTTAAGTGGAGAAATAAAAATCAGTGGTGCCAAAAACAGTGCTGTAGCTTTATTACCTGCAGCATTACTATCAGAAAGTAAAAGTAAAATTTATAAAGTACCAAAAATTAGAGACATAGAATACTTATTAAAAATTTTAGAAGTTTTAAATTGTACTTACAAAATAACAAACGATGAAATAGAAATAAATACTACAAAACTAAAAAACGCTCCAATTCCTGAAGAATTAAGTGAACAAATGAGAGCATCATATTATTTTATGGGAACTCTTTTATCTAGATTTAAAAAAGTAGAAATATCTTTTCCAGGAGGCTGTAACATTGGTGCCAGACCAATTGACCTTCACATAAAAGGATTTGAAGCATTAGGTGCTAAAGTAGAAATAATAAAAAATAAATACATAATAACTGCAGAAAGACTAATCGGTACAAAAATCACATTAGACTTTCCAAGTGTAGGTGCAACAATAAATTTAATGCTAGCAGCCACAGGCGCAGAAGGAAGAACTATAATAGAAAATGCTGCAAGAGAACCAGAAATAGTAAACGTAGCAAACTTTTTAATAAGTATGGGATGCCAAATAACTGGAGCTGGTGAAGACACAATAATAATAAATCAATCAGAAAAAAAAGATGATGGAAAAATAGAAGTATATCCAGACAGAATAGAAGCCGCAACATATGTCATATTAGGCGCGCTTATAGGAAAAGACTTAACTATCAAAGGCTTAATAAAAGATCACATAAATGCAGTATTACTAAAATTAAAAGAATCAGGAGTAGAATTTCTAGAAACAGAAAACTCAATAACCATATCTGCATGCTCTAATCCATTACCTATAAACATAACTACAGAAGTATTTCCAGGCTTTCCTACAGACGTACAACAACCTTTCACTGTTCTCTTAACACAAGCATGTGGAGAATCAATAATTACAGAAACAATATATGAATCAAGATTTATAAGTGCAGGATTACTAAATGAAATGGGAGCAAATACTTTTTCTAAAGGAAATATCTTAACAATAAAAGGAAAAACACCTCTCCACAGTGCTAACTTATATGTTCCAGATCTTCGAGGAGGAGCCGCATTACTACTTGCCGCATTAACAGCAGAAGGAACATCTATATTAGACAATGTTTTATTAATATTAAGAGGATATGAAGATGTTGTAGAAAAATTAACAAATATCGGTGCTAAAATAGAAATAATCGAGTAAAATATTACGAGGAATGATAAAATGAAAAAGAAGAAACTTGTAGTATTTTTTCTTGCTTTAATACTTATTTATATAATTTATAACTTTACTTACAAAGAATCATACACATATTTAGCCATAGGAGACGATCTTGCGAAAGGTCATACACCATTTGACACATATGGAGAAGGATATCCTGATTTCGTATATGATTACTTAAAAACTAAAAATTCAACATTTATACTAAATAAAGACTTTATAGAAGAAGACTTAAGAATAAAAGACCTACTTTCTAAACTTAAAACAAGTGAAACTTCTAATGGAAAAACATTAACTAATGCAATAAAAGAAGCTGATATAATTACATTATCTATAGGAAGTGAAGAATTATTTAGTAAAATAAGATCTAATTACGAACTATATAAACTAAATAATCAAAAACTATTTAAATATATAGATGAAATGATAAAAGAACTAGATCAACTTTTAACAGAAATTATTAAAATAAAAAAATCCAAGATTTATCTAGTAGGATATTATAATCCAATAGTAGATAACTTAGACAAACAAACAGAACTTACAAGTATTTTTAACTATTTAGATGTAAAATTAAAAGCATTAGAAAAAAAACATAAAATTCATTATATATCTATATATGAGGAATTTAAACAAAAACCATATTATCTCCCTAACCCATCTCATGCATTTCCATCACTAGAAGGATACAACTATATTGCTAATGAAATAATAGAAGAATTGGATTAATATAATTTATTGACTTAAAAGACCTGCTTTGCTATCATTAAAACGAAATCAGGTGAAGTCATAAAAAGAAAAACACAAAAAATAAATCTATTAAAAAACATAAAACGTTTATGGAAATATATTAAAACAAGTAGATTTAGTTTAATTGGTTACCTACTCGTAAGTATTACTGAAGGAATAATAGGTGCGATACTACCTTTAATCTCAGCTAAAATAATTTTAAATCTTACAAATGGTTTAATGAATCAATTAGTACTTTCTGCACTTACTGTCTTTATAATAGATATGGTAGCTTATACTTTAGGATATCTTAAAGGATACTTTTATTACAAAATATACTTAAAAACTTTAGTTGACTTACAATATGCAATTGCTAGAGAAACTTTAAAAATAGAAATAAGTGAGATAGATAAATCTACAACAGGACTATTTATTGACAGATTAAATAATGATACTAAAGAAATATCAGGAGTATTCATGGAATACTCTTACTGGATGTCATATGTTATATCTAACTTAGGTGTACTAGTCGCAATCTTTATTTTAAATAAATATCTATTTATATATGCTGTAATAGTTTCTCTTATAATTTTTGCAATAAATAAAAAGAGACTAAGAAGACAATATGAAATAGAAAAAGACTTAAAAGTTTTACAAGAAAAAAAGACAAGTCTTACTAGCGAAATAATAAGAGGAATAAGAGATATAAAAGTTTTGAATGCTTCTAATAATGTATTAGAAAAAACTATGGCAAAAATAAAAGACGCAGCTAATGAAGAAAGTAAAAATTTAAATGTTCACAGATCATATTTTACGTTAGAAAATTATTTTAGAGGAATAAGTGATTTCGCTCTAATATTATTCGGAATATTTTTATATAATAATAGCCTAATAACTATACCTACATTTGTAATAATATACAATTATCAATCAAAAGTTAAAAATTTACTTATTGGCGTAGTAAACTTACTTGAATATAATAAAAAGTTTGCACTAGCCGCTAATAGAATATTTGAAGTAATAGATAATCATAAATTTAAAAAAGAAACATTTGGTAATACTGAAGTAAATAAACTAGAAGGAAATATTAAATTTAAAAATATTGTATTTGGATATGATAAAAATAAAAAGGTATTAAATAAATTAAATTTTGAAATAAAACCAAATGAAACAGTAGCATTCGTAGGTAAAAGTGGAGTTGGTAAATCTACTATATTTAGTTTAATAACTAAACTATATCACGCAGATTCAGGAAATATATATTTAGATAAACACAATATTAACGATTTAACTTGTGACTCTATTAGAAATAACATGTCTATAATAACTCAAAATCCATATATATTTAACTTTTCAATTAAAGAAAATATTCAACTAGCGAAAGAATCTGCAACAATGAAAGAAATAAGAGAAGCTTGTAAAATGGCATGTATAGATGATTATATAATGTCTCTTCCAAAAAAATATAACACTATCTTAGGAGAAAATGGAGTAATTTTATCTGGAGGTCAAAAACAAAGAATAGCCATCGCAAGAGCCCTTTTAACTAAAACAGAAATAATACTATTTGATGAAGAAACAAGCGCACTTGATAATGAAACTCAAAACGAAATACAACAAGCTATACGTAATATGAAAGGTGAATACACAATACTTATAATTGCTCATAGATTATCAACTGTAGTAGATAGTGATAAAATATTTGTAGTTGATGAAGGAAAAGTCGTAGACAGTGGAACTCATAAAGAATTATTAAAAAAATGTGAATTTTATAGACACTTATACGAAAAAGATTTAGAGACAAGTAAATAAAAAAGAGTTTAATAACTCTCATAAGACACTAATTAAAATAGTGTTTTTTTATATCTAATTTAATTTCTAATATAAGCCTCTAAAAATAAATTAATGTCTCCGTCCAATACACCACTCACATCGCTAGTCTCAATACCAGTTCTTAAATCTTTAACCATATTATATGGTTGCATTACATAGTTTCTTATTTGACTTCCAAAATTAACATCCATAACAGAACCCTTCAAAGCATTAATTTTTTCATCTATTGTTTGCTTTTCTAATAAAAATAATTTACCTTTTAAAATCTCTAAAGCTTTCTCTTTATTCTTAATTTGACTTCTCTCATTTTGACAAGTTACAACTATATTTGTAGGAATATGTGTAATTCTAACTGCCGAATCTGTAGTATTAACACTCTGTCCACCAGCTCCACTACTTCTAAAAACATCTATTCTCAAATCTTCTTCTTTAACATCTATTTCTACTTTAGTATTAATTTCAGGCGTAACCAAAACAGATGCAAATGAAGTATGCCTTCTCTTATTTGAATCAAAAGGACTTATCCTAACTAAACGATGAACTCCAGTTTCCCCTTTTAAAAAACCAAAAGAATTTAAACCTTTAACATGTATAAAAACACCTTTAATCCCAACTTCTTCACCTGGCTGTTCACTAATAATCTCATATTTATAATTATTCTTTTCAAGATATCTAACATACATTCTTTTAATCATATTAGCCCAGTCGTTACTCTCAGTACCCCCGGCCCCACTATGAATTTCAATATATGCATTATTTTTATCAAATTCACCAGATAATAAGATTTCCGTTTTAAGAGTTTCTATGTTTTTTTCTATAACGCTAATATCCTTTTCTATTTCCTTATAATCATTATCACTTAAATCCATATCTATAAGAATTAAATCGTCTTCAATCATATTATTAGTCAAATCGAATAATGAAACACTAGATTTTAAACTAGATATTTCACTCATAACTTCACTTGAGTCTTCCCTATTCCAAAAACTCTCATCCCTACTCTCTTTTTCTAATAACAAAATTCTTTCTTTCTTATTATCGTAGTCAAAGTGACCTCCTAAAAGATTCTGTTTTTTCTTTAAATTCTTCTAACATATTTTTTAAATTTTTCTTATCCATAACTATTCTCCCTTAATAACTTCTACTTCGTCTCCATTTTTAAGCCCCATCGCATTAGCTTCATCCATATCTAAATGAAGTTCTAAATTATAATTATCTTTAGCTTTAACTAAAACCTTATCAAGTCTTCCGCCTCTGTCACCACTCACTAAAACACTAACTTCATCTCCATCATAAAGTCCGTATTCATCTTGTTTTTCACTATTAATATGTATATGTCTATTCGCAATAATACAAGAATTCTTGCATAGTAATTCCTTATCTCCATTAACAAGTATAACATCTAATGCTCCATCAAAGTTCTTGCTCATCCTAACTGGTGGCTTTAACCCTAAAAAGTATGCATCTGTTATACTGATTTCTACTTGTGTTTTATCTCTGAAAGGTCCTATTAATCTTACATTTTTAAGTATATTTTTATCTGTTTTAATATCTACAACTAAACTAGAAGCAAATTCACCATTTTGAGATAATTCCTTTAAAACTGGCAAATCAGAATCACCAAAAAGTAACTTAAAATCTTCTTTAGAAAAATGAACATGCCTATTACTCACTCCTACTTTTACTTTCATAACGTCACACCTCAATATTATTATATAATAAAAGTATCTATTTTTTAAGTCTTAGGATACACATGGTAAAAAACTTGTTAATTTTAACCTATTCTCTATTCTATTTTTAAAAATATTGAATATTCTATAATAGGAGTGATTTATATGAATGGAAGTTATTACAAGAGTCCAATGTTTCCTGGTGATTCATCTTATGAAAGAGATACACAAAGTCCAGAAGAATTACCTAACTTAGCAATGGAACAAAGTTACATAGAAAACATCTTACGTCTCAATAAAGGAAAAAAAGTAACAGTATACATGAGTTTCTCAGATTCAATTAACTGGAGAGATAAGATATTTACAGGAATAATTGAACAAGCAGGAAGAGACCATTTAATCCTAAGTGATCCAGAAACAGGAAAATGGTTTATGTTATTAATGATATACTTAGATTATGTAGAATTTAATGATAGAATAAATTACAGATAAAGTGTAAAGGGTAAAAATTACTAAAGATTTTTGCCTTTTATTATGTTAAAATATTACTTATGAAAAGAATAGTATTTATAATTTTAACTTTAATTTTATTATTTCCACATAATCTATTTGCATTAGAATTTAGTGATTTAGATTCAGAAAAAGTATTGATATATAACAAAGATGAAGACAAGATTCTTTATGAAAAAAATATAGATGAAGTTACAAGTATAGCAAGTTTAACAAAAATGATGACCACTTTAGTATCTATAGAAAAAATAAAAGATTTAGAAAAAGAAGTAACTATAACAAAAGAAATGTTAGAAGACGTACCATGGGACGCAAGTACTGCAGGATTAGAAGTGGGAGATATTTTAACTTATGAAGACTTACTTTATGCTAGTATGTTACCTTCAGGAGCAGATGCTACCAATAGCCTTGCAATTAGTCTAACAGGCTCTATAGATAATTTTGTAGAAGAAATGAACAAAAAAGCAAAAGAATTAAAACTAGAAAAAACACACTTTGTTAATACGACAGGATATGATGAAACAGGGCATTATTCTACTGCAAGAGAAATACTAACAATATTAAATTATGCTTTAGAAAATGAAACATTTAAAGAAATATTTACAACTAGAAATTATACAACAAACAATGGACTAAAACTAGAAGCTACTATAGAATCATATAATAAAAGACTAAACAATGATCTTTCATACATTATTGGTAGTAAAACTGGATATACAGACGATGCAGGTCAATGTTTAGTTGCACTTTCAAATATTGATGACACTAATATAATAACAATAACTATAAATGCACCTTACTCTTATGAAAGACCAGGAAATATAATAGATATGACTAAACTTTATGAAACATTAAAAGAAAAATACACAAAAGTAAATATTATAACAGAAGACCAAATCCTAATAAGTTTAGAAACAAAATATGCAAAAGAAGATACAATAGATTTAAACTCACAAAAAAACATACCAATCTATATAGAAAAACCTTTTAATGAAGATTTATTAGAAATAAAATATGAAGGAGAAGAAATAATAAAAAGTTCTACAGCAAAAGGAACAGAAGTAGGAAAAATAAAAATATATTATGATGGAGAATTAATAGAAGAACTTCCAGGGATAACATCTAGTAATTTAAATTTTAGTATAATAAAATATTTAAAAGAAAATATTATTCTTTACATTTCTCTTATAATATTATTAATAATAGGCTTAAAAATTATAAAAAAGCCAAAAAAGAAATTGACAAACAGGATATAATATGGTACCATTATAAACATTAAGGGGGAAATAATGAAAAATAAAGAAAAATTAGCATTAATATTATCAGGATTAATAACACTAAACACACTTGGAGGATGTAGCATTCAAAATCAAAGTATGCAAGCATATAATAAATTACCAGAAGCAAAAACTATAGATACTACTAATAATTTAAAACCATCTCCAAAAATTAGAGGAAAAGTTAATCTAACCAAACCAATATATACAGTAAATACTATATTAGCATCAGTTATATACAACGAAAATGGAGATATCGAATACCGTGCACCAGAGGGATGTGTATTAATTGGAAATATGGCTTATCAAGTAGTGGTTGAAATATCATATACATATCCAGCTTTAAAAACTATAAATGAAAATGGTACAATTAATTATTCCGCACCATATGGAGGAACATTAAGTGGATCCAGTGTTATTGTAACTAATCGTGAAATACTTGGACCTGATAAGACTAGAGAATATCTAGAAGAAAATGGATATATACAAAAAGAAGATGCAATATTAGTAAAAATACCAAACTAAGAATGACTAAGTTCATTCTTTTTATATTGTCAATTTATTGTTTAAAAGAATTACCAACCTTTCCTTCAATACTATTCTCAATTATTGAATTATTTGCAAATACATATAGATCTTTAGCTATTTCAGAAAAATCTCTTGTATCATTTAAAAATTTTATTCTCATTTGTTCACTTAATTCTTCGGAACACTGAAATCTATTTGATAAATTATCAATTAAATATGAGATTTTCTCCTCTTTTGATTTATCTAAAAATTCTAAGCTATCATTTAAATACGGTACCAATTCAGGATAAACGTTAGAAATAGAAATGACTATTGATTTTAAATACTGTTCTCTATCAGGATACACTGCTTGCTTAATCACTGCATTATTAAACAAATCTATTAAATCTTCTTTTTTATAAGGCTCTGCATTTAAATTCAAACTAGCCATTCTAGCATTAACCTTCTCTATTAAATATGGATGTAATAATACTATTCTTTCAAAAGATTTTTTAGTTAAATGACTATTGTATTTTATTTCTCTATCAATTAAATCGGAACTATCTTGTGGTATTTCTTTTGGCTTATTTGGATACATAAATAATTTAATCTTTCCCTCGGCCGCTAACTTTTTAATAGCATCATAAACATTTGGAATAAATTCTTCACTAATGATATCAACGCTTACTTCAGAAACAACTTCAGAAAATCCTGTTTTGATATCCTTAAATGTTGAATCACTTAAAGTATATATAGAAGAACTATTACTAAACATAGTGTTAAATGCTTCAGGAATTCTTTCCACAATTTGCCATGGTTCATTACCATTATTCCTAAATAAAGCATGTACACAATCATCGCCACATCTACTAGAAAAAATAATTGCTAATTCTTTATAAATTGTAGCATACACATAATTACCATGTGTCGAATTATGTGGTTCAAGCCTCCTAATTCCCCTATTCTTACTACCATGATATACTTCTCCCATATAAAATTACCTCATTTTTAAGTTTATATAATTATATCATAACTTTTATTATTTACATAAAAATTCCTAATAAATAAGCCTTAAATTTAGTTTGCTTTACATAGAATTTTGCATTTTATCATATTTGTGGTATAATTAACAGACGGAGGATTTATGAAAGTAATACTCATAGAAGATGTAAAAGGAACAGGTAAGAAAAATGATATTAAAGAAGTCAAAGACGGCTTTGGAAATTTTCTTATAAAAAATAAAAAAGCAGTTTCTTACACTAACAAAAGTAATGAAGTTTTAGAAAATCAAATTAAAGATAAACAACAAAAAGATGAAGAAGAACTAAAATTATGTCAAAAACTAAAAAGTGAACTAGAAAAACTAGAAATAAATATTTCTGTAAAAACAGGAAAACAAGGCAAAGTTTTTGGAAGCATTAGTTCAAAACAAATTAGTGAAGAGTTAAAGAAAAGAAACTACAGCATTGATAAAAAAATAATAGAAGCTGAAAACTTAAATGTACTTGGAGTTCATTTAATAAAAATACACTTACATAAGAAAATAACTGCAGAACTTAAAGTAATTCTCCAAGGTGGTGATTAAATGGCTAGAAAAGAACCACAGAACCTAGAAGCAGAAATAAATGCTTTAGGATGTGCGTTTCTTAATAAAAGTGCATTAGACAAAGTATGTGAAGAACTAACTGGAGAAATGTTTTACTTAGAATCTCACAAAAAAATATATGAAGTTTTAATAAAATTAAGAAGCGAAAATATTGCAGTTGATATTACAACAGTTTCTAATGAATTAGAAAAATCTAAAAATTTAGGCACTGTAGGTGGGATAGAATATCTAACTGAAATTGTTGACTCAGTAGCAACTCCTGCTAATATTGAATATTATATAAACATAATATTTGAAAAATATGTTTTAAGAACTCTAATAAATAAATCAACAAAAATAATAGATGATTGCTACAATGAAGAAGAAAACCTAAATAATATTGTAGAAAATGCAGAAAAAAGCATTTTAGCAGTAAATGCTGACAGAATGACTAAAGAAATAAAGCCAATTCAAGAAGTATTAGTAAACGCTCAAGAAGAAATAGAATTTCTAGCAAAAAATGGAGGAGATGTAACAGGTATACCATCTGGTTACATTGACTTAGATAAAAGAACAACTGGCTTTCATGGTAACGAACTAATAATAATGGCAGGACGTCCAGGAATGGGAAAAACAGCTTTAGCCATCAACATGGCAACAAACATGGCAATAAATGCGAAAAAATCAGTAGTATTTTTTACTCTCGAAATGGGAGCTGTACAAGTAGTAAACAGAATGTTCTCGTCAATCGGGCAAATAGATTCAATGAAACTAAGAACAGGAAGATTCGAACACACAGACTGGAAAAAATATAATGAAACATTAAGCCAATTAGCAGATACAAAAATTTTTATAGATGATACCCCAGGAATAACAGTATCAGAAATGAGAAGTAAATGTAGAAAACTAAAAAATAGTGATAAAGGCTTAGATGCAATTGTAATCGACTACCTACAGTTAATAAGTAGCTCAAGTAAATATGCAGGTCAAAGAACTAACGAAGTTAGTGAAATATCAAGAGATCTAAAAAAACTAGCTATGGAACTAGAAGTTCCAGTAATAGCTCTAGCCCAGTTATCTCGTGGTGTTGAACAAAGAGAAGATAAAAGACCTTTAATGAGCGATTTAAAAGAAAGCGGTTCAATCGAGCAAGATGCAGACATAGTAATGTTTATTTACTGTGATGATTACTATAAATTTAAATCTAAAGATAGACCAACAATATCTCCAACAGAATTAATAATATCTAAAAACAGAAGTGGAGGTACAGGAATGGTTGAACTACTATTTGAAAGAAGTTTTGTAAACTTTAAAAATTACATAAAAAGTGAGGAATATAATAATGAATAGAAAAAGTATATATTGGGGGTGCTTATTCGCAATAGTACTTACCAGCCTAATATTTATTCTAGGATTAGACAGAAAAACTTACACCGAATATCCAGTTACAGTATATCAAGTTTATTTAAACGGAAATACAATTGGAGTAATCGAAGATGAACAAGATTTATATAATTTAATTGATAAAGAACAAAAAAATCTAAAAAATGAATATAATGTAAAAAAAATATATGCACCTATAGGATTAGAAACAACTAAATTAGTAACATACGAAGGAAAAGTAGATACAGTAAGCGATGTTTATGATAAAATCAAAGACGTTGAACCATTTACTGTAAAAGGTTACGAAATAACAATAACACATAGTGAAGACAATATAGAAAAATTAAATGTCTTAAATAAAGAAGACTTTGATGCTGCAGTAGAAAGTACAATAAAAGCCTTTGTAGACGATGAAACATATGAGAAATACTTAAAAAATGAACAAGAAGAAATAGTAACAACTGGTACAAAAGTAGCAGATATCTCATTAAGAGAAAATATAACTATAAAAGAAAAATACATAAGTACAGAAGATGATATCTACACAGATGCAAGTAGACTAAGTAGATACATGCTATTTGGAACTGAAGAAACACAAGGAACACACATAGTATCTGCTGGTCAAACTATAAAAGACATAGCAGATCAATATGAACTAAATGTAAAAGAATTCTTAATAGTTAATCCAGACATAATAAGTGAAAATGCTTTATTATTTACAGGACAAGAAGTTAATGTAGGACTAGTAAATCCTATAATTAGTGTAGTTGTTGAAAATAATTTAGTAGAAGATAAAGTTATACCTTATGGACAAGAAGTAAAATATGATGATAAATTGATTGTTGGTACGACTTATACAGAACAACAAGGTAAAGATGGTCTTAGCAGAGTAGAATATTACACAGAAACTATTAATGGAGTAATGACACAAGTTGTTCCAGTAAAGACAGAAGAAGTAACTCCTGTAATTAACGAAATAGTTGTAAAAGGAGGATTATCTTCTAACTATATAGGTGAAACAGGCAAATGGGCATGGCCTACAATAAGACCATATGTTATAACATCTGAATTTGGTTGGAGAACAGATCCAGTAGACGGTACTCGTTCATTCCACAGAGGTATAGATATCTCAGGAACAGGATATGGATCAAATATATTTGCTGCACAATCAGGAACAATAACTAGATTAGGTTATGCTTGGGATATGGGTAATTATATATATATTAAACATAGTGATGATGTTGAAACAATATATATGCATTTAAGTGACTTTGCACCAGAAATGGCAGTTGGTAAAATAGTATATAAAGGAGACGTTATTGGCTATATGGGAAGCTCAGGAAAAAGCACAGGAACGCACTTAGACTTCCGTGTAGTAGTAAATGGTCAATATGTTGACCCATACTTATTAACATACGATAAATAATGAAAATTGTAGTACTAGGAAGCGGTTCTAAAGGAAACTCTACATTTATAGATTTGGGAAAACACAAAATTCTTATAGATGTAGGGTTTTCCTATAAAACAATCAAAGAAAAATTAGAAAAAATAAACATTGACCCAAAAGAAATAACAGAAGTATTGATAACCCATGATCACCACGATCATACTTATGGACTAAAAATGTTTATTAATAAAGTAAATCCGTATTTATATATTACTCCTGAAATTGAAAAGGCAATTTTAGAAGAACCTTATGAAAAAAGCATATATATAACAGATGAAATGTTTATAGATAATTCACTTATCAAAATAATTCCAACATCACATGACGCAATTACTTCAAATGGATACTTAATTGAAACAGAAGAAGAAAGTGTTGTTTACATAACTGATACGGGATATATAAATTTAAGATATATGCCCTACTTAACTGATAAAACATACTATATACTAGAAAGTAATCATGACACAGAAAGATTAATAAATGGCCCTTATCCAGAATATTTACAAAGAAGAGTTTTAAGCGATAAAGGACATTTATCTAACGAATTATGTGCAGGATATTTATCTAAAATGGTAGGACCTCATACAAAAAAAATAATATTAGCTCATCTTTCAGAAATAAATAATACAGAAGAAATAGCATTAGATACAACTACCAAAATTTTAAAAGATAATAATATTGACTTCAATGAAATAATCTGTGCTAAACAATACGATATTACTGAGGTAAATATATGATAAAAATAATATGTATTGGAAAAATAAAAGAAAACTATTTAACTGAATTAATAAATGATTATAAAACAAGAATCAACAAATACCATAAATTAGAAATAATTGAACTAAAAGACTCTAACATTGTTAAAGAAAAAGAAGAAATATTAAAAGTTATCAACAAAAATGATTATATAATAACTATGTGCATTAACGGAAAATCATATACAACAATAGAATTTAAAGAAAAAATAGAAAACTTATTAACATATGGAAAATCAAATATAACTTTTATTATAGGCGGTAGCGATGGCTTAGATAAGGAAATTATTAACATTAGCAATGAGCAAATATCTTTCTCTAAACTAACTTATCCACATGGACTTTTTAGAGGCTTACTTCTAGAACAAATATACCGTACATTTAAAATAATTAATGGTGAAACATATCATAAATAAAAAATAATGGCAAGTAATTGCTATTTTTTTCTTAATAGTAGAAAAATAATGTATAATTTGATATAATCATATAGATAAAAGGATAAAAGAAATGAAAAATAACCATAAAAAAGAAATAATAAATTTTATGATTTTTATTTTAGGAGTATTTATAGTATCGGCAACATTTAATATATTTTGTGTGCCTAATAATTATGTAACTGGTGGACTAAGTGGTATTAGTATTGTATTTAAAAGCTTATTCAATATAGAAGTAAGTAGTACACTCCTTATTGGAAATATATTTCTAATAACTGTAGGAATATTAGTATTAGGAGTCAAAGAAACTACACCAAGCATAATCGGATCATGTTTTTATACTGCAGCAGTACACTTAACTCAAAATTTAAACGCTATAATTGACATTCATTTTAACTCTACTTTTTTAATTGTTATTACTATGGGTATCCTTTTTGGAATTGGATATGCATTAGTATACCTAGCAGGATATTCTACAGGAGGTTCAGACATAATTGGAATAATTTTTCAAAAGAAATTTAAAATGCCTCTAGGCCAATCTTTACTAATCATAAACATAATAATATTAGCATTAGGAACAGTAATATTTGGATTTGAAATGTTAGTAATAGCTATAATATCTAAATTTATTGAAACTAAAGTAATAGATAGCTTTCTTATTGGAAGAAGTGATTCAAAAGTAATGTTTATAAGTTCAGAAAAACTAAAAGATATAAATAAATACATAATAGATGAAATGAAAAGTGGAACAAGTGAACTAGAAATAACAAGTGGATATAAACATACTAAAGGAAAAATATTAATGTGTGTATTACCTACAGAAAAATACATAAAATTAAAAGAAAAAATAAAAAAAATAGACCCACAAGCATTTATAACAATATTAGATGCATATGAAGTTTATGGAGGAACAAACAGATATAAATTCCCATTACATGATTTAAGGATGTAAGACTAATAAAGGAGGTCAAAATGAATTTAATAGAAATAAAAAATACTTACAAACAATATAAAAATGGAGTAACTGCTTTATGTGATTTAACTTTATCAATACCTAAAGGTGATTTTGTATTTTTAGTGGGCGCAAGTGGCTCAGGAAAAAGTACTTTAATAAAACTTCTATACAGACAAGAAAAACCAACAAGAGGAGAAGTTTATGTAGGTGGAATAAATGTAGCAAAACTTAGAAATAGAAAAGTATATAAATTGAGAAGAAAACTAGGAATAGTATTCCAAGATTATAAATTGCTTCCAGGAATGACAGTATATGAAAATGTGGCTTTTGCATTAGAAATATATGGACTACCAGAAAGAGAAGTAAGAAAAAAAGTTATGAATGCTATAGAAAAAGTAGGATTAAAAGAAAAATTTAGAAGTTATCCAGACCAATTATCAGGTGGAGAACAACAACGTGTATCAATCGCACGAGCTATAGTAAACAACCCTAAAATATTAATATGTGATGAGCCAACAGGTAATTTAGATCCTAATACATCACTGGAAATTATGGAATTTATAAATAAAATAAATGAAGAAGGAACAACTATAATAATGGCAACACATGATAAAGACATTGTAAACACATACAAAAAAAGAGTAATAACTTTAGAAAAAGGAATCCTCATAAGTGATAAAGAAAAAGGAGGATATAAAACAAATGAAAGCATTTAGAATATTAATAAAAAATATAAGTGACGGCTTCAAAAGTGTATTTAGAAATTTTTCACTAAGCCTAGCAAGTATATCTTGTATCACGATTACTTTAATTTTGGTAGCTATAGCTATAATATTATCAGAGAATGTTAATAAATTTACAGATGATATTGAAAAAGATGTTACTATAGTAGTTTATATAGAAAAAAACACTCAACAAATTGATATAGATGCAACAAAAGAAAAAATAGAAGCATTAAGAAATATAGAAAGTATTACTTTTACTTCTAAAGAAGAAATAAGACAAGAAATGTCTAAAGATTCAGATGGACTAGGAACAATATTAGGAGAATATAACGAATCAAATAATCCATTGTTAGATGAATTCTTAGTTAAAGTAACAGATACAGAGAAAATAGGAGAAACAGCAAATAGAATAAAAGAATTACCATTTATAAACGCCGTAAAATATGGAGAAGGAATGGTAGAACAACTTGTAAAAGTATTTGACGTTGTTAAAAAAATAACATTTGTAATAGTAGTTGGACTTGTAATAGTAACAGCATTCCTAATAAGTAATACAATAAAAATAACAATAAATAATAGAAAAAGACAAATAGAAATCATGAGATTAGTAGGTGCATCTAATGCATATATAAAATTACCATTCTTCTTTGAAGGAATAATATTAGGTTTCTTAGGAAGCTTAATTCCAATATTTCTAACATGTTATGGATATATTTTCCTATATCAAAAATTAAATGGAATTTTATTTACAGAAGTAATTACATTAGTAAATCCAGATAATATATTATTCCATTTATCAATAATACTAATGGCAATTGGAATAATTGTAGGTGCAATTGGATCTTATCGAGCAGTAAGGAGGCATTTAAAAATATAATGAAAATAAGAAGATTAATAGTATTAATACTTACTTTGAGTTTAATCTTCTACCCATTATCTATGGATGCAAGTAATCTTGAAACATTTGGAGATGAATTAGATTTACTTGAAGAATTAAAAGAACAAAAACGGAAACAAGATAATGAAGTAGCAATAACACAAGCAGAATATGACAAAACAACTAAAGAAATATATAATTTAACAGTTGAAATAGAAAAACTAAATAAAGAAATAATACAAGCAGATGAAGATATTAAAAAAAATCAAGAAGAAATAGAAGCAAAAAAAGAGCAGACAGACACAGTATTAAGATTTTTACAACTTTCTAGTGGTGAAAAAGCTTATCTAGAATATATATTTAAAGCAAAATCATTTACTGAATTTATACACAGAATATCTATAGTAGAACAAATAAGTAAAGATAATAAAGAACAAATAGCAATAATGAATAACTTAATCAAAGAAAATAATGAACTTAAGAAAAGAAATGAAGAAAACATTAAGACATCAGAAGATAAAAAAGTAACACTAAATTCTAAGTTAAAATCTCTAGGTAGCAAAATAAGAGATTTAGATAGTGAAGGTGCTACTATAGAAGAAGAAATAACTGCCCAAGAAAGATGGATTCAAGAATTAAGAGATAAAGGATGTAATAACAGAAATGATAAAATAGCAACATGCCTTGGAATTCCATCATCTACAGGATTTGTAAGACCACTAAGTACTGGAGTTGTTACAAGTGAATATTACTGGAGAATAAGTCCAATGACAGGAAAACTTGAAACACATAGTGGAATAGACCTAGGTGTAAGAGAAGGAACAGAAGTATATCCAGTAGCCGCTGGTGTAGTAGGAGCCATAATTCCACGCTCATCATGTGGAGGAAATATGTTATATGTTTATCACAATGTTAATGGAAGAAATTACACATCTGTTTATATGCATTTACTTAGATTTGGAGATGTTGAAGTAGGAGACATTGTAAGATTAAATGATGTCATAGGATATGTAGGAGGAAGCTCTACAGCTTCTTATAATGGTGGCTATGATCAATGTACATTTGGGGCGCACTTACACTTAACATTAGCAACAGGACACACTACATCACACCGTTCAACTATGTTTAATCCAAGAGACATGATTTACTTTCCAGATGGTTACTGGTATTCACGTACTTGGTAAGAGGTAATAATGTCTTTTACAACAAATATAAAAAATGAAATATTGAATAATGAATACCCAAAAACAGAATTAATATCAGAACTATCTGCTATAGTAAACATAAGTGCAACAATACATGAAAATCTCTTTGAAATATATACTGAAAATATAGGAGTATCTAGACGAATATATAAACTAATAAAAGATTTATTTAATACTGAAATCACTATAGAAAAAGAATCTATAAATAGATTAAATAAAAACTATGTAATCCATCTTCAAATAAAAGATGAAAAAAATAAAATATTAAAAACTCTAGGTATAATAAATGATAATAATCAAAGAAAATATAAACCTAGTGAATATATATGCGATAATTTAGAAGAAAAAAAAGCTTATTTAAGAGGTGCATTTCTCATATGTGGAAGTGTTAATGATCCAAAAACTAGTAGATATCATTTAGAATTTATCATAGAAAATAAAACAACTGCTGAATTTATAAATAGCTTACTCAATGAATTAAATTACAAATCTAAAGTATTAAAACGAGAAAAAAATTATATGGTATATTTAAAAGAATCAGAAAGAATAAGCGATTTTATAAAATTATTAAATGCTTATACATCTTTATTTTATTATGAAGATATACGTATTTATAGAGATCATAAAAACATGACAAATAGGTTAAACAATTGTGAACAAGCAAACATAGATAAAATAGTATTTTCTTCTAATGAACAACTAGAGAATATAGAGAAATTAAAAAAAATAAAAGATTTTGACTTATTAGATGATAAACTAAAAGAAATATGTATTTACAAAGAAAAATATCCAGAAAGCTCTATGCAAGAACTCGCGGATATCATAAGTATTGAGACAAATAAAAAAATAACTAAAAGTGGAATAAATCACAGATTTAGAAAAATAAAAGAAATAATTAGTAAACAAATAGAATAAAAAAATCTATTTGTTTTTTCATATCTAAATATAATCAGTAGGTTCAAAAAACTTAGAAATATCAATATTTAAAGCATCAGAAATCCTACCTAATGTAGCTATAGTTAAAAATTTACTTGAAGAAAGTGACTCTACCTGTGTTATAAAATTTCCTGATACATCAACTAACTCTGCTAATTCTTGCTGAGTATATCCTGCTTGCCTTCTATATTTTCTAATATTTCTTTTAACTCTATTATAATAAAAAAAATCATCATGAAAATCTATTTTTTCTTTAATTTTCTGTACATTTTTATTTTTCATATGAACCTCACCACATTAATTATTTCAAACATACTAGACAAATAAAATATACCAAAAGATAATAAATGTTGACTAATAGTTATAATTATTTGTATAATATCTATAAAAGAGGTAGAAGTAATGAATAAGAAGTTTGTAGTATATGGAATAGTAATGACATTATTATTATGTGTAGGAATGAGCTATGCATACTTTACAGGAATGATTTCAGGAGAAGGAAAAGAAATAAGAGTAAGTGCAAAAGAACTTAGGATATTATTTACAGATGATAACGAGCTAGCAAGTAATGAGATAATACCAGGATGGAAAGAAACAAAAACTTTTAGTGTAAAAAATGAAAGTGGAAATACTTTCAATTACAATATAGTTATAAATG
>CANSAJ010000006.1 GCA_947644695.1 uncultured Bacillota bacterium
TTTCATATTTTTTTCTTTTATTTTCTTACTTAGATTAAAACTGTCCAGTTATCAGTTTCAATAGCTTAATATTTTATAATTTTTGTTTTTACTAGGATACTTGTTTCTCTTTAATTTATTCTAATATAGTTTTCACTATGAACTCACTTATATTCAAGAGAAATTTCTGGACGTACTCCGCCACCATTATTAGTACGACTTGCAAAACCAGGAGCATCAGTACCACAGACAATAAGTACTGAGACCCAAACATTCGAACTATAATACCAATCAGACGGACTCATTTATCAATATTAACCTTATTATAATTATTAAAACAATAAATCATTAAAAACTTTCATTTCTTACTAACTCCTAATAATTTAACATTCCTAAATTTTTGCTTTATAGCTAGGATAATACTTGTTTCTCTTTAATTTATTCTACTATAGTTTTCACTATGAACTTACCTACATTCAAGAGAAATTTCTGGACGTACTCCACCACCACCAGCAGTACCATAAACGTAATCGTGCCCTAAATAGCCAGTAAAACCAGTACCACTCGCAGTGAACATGAGTGATTTAGTCTTACTAGTATTCCAATAAGACGGACTCATTAGATATCAATATTACCCCTAAGTTCATTCTACTATAGCTTCTACTATAAACTTACTTCTATTAAAAGAAATTACTGGACGTACTCCGTAACTATTACTGACATAAAAGCTATACATGTAGCCAGGAGAGCCAGAACCACGCACATAAAACACTACTGATATCCACTCAGATACTTTACTCAACAAAGACCAGTCATACGGACTCATTTATCAATATTAACCTATTATAATTATTAAAACAATAAATCATTAAAAACTTTCATTTCTTACTAACTCCTAATAATTTAACATTCCTAAATTTTTGCTTTATAGCTAGGATAATACTTGTTTCTCTTTAATTTATTCTACTATAGTTTTCACTATGAACTCACCTACATTCAAGAGAAATTACTGGACGTACTCCAACCTCAAGGTATGCAGCAGAGGAATCCAAGTCACCACAGACCACAGAGCCAAATGCAACACCAGAACCATACACCAAGAACACGTGCAAGTACCCACCAGATGCATAGTAATACGGACTCATTAAATAATATTACCCTTTAAATTAAATAAACAATAATAAGACAATAACAAGTTTCTATTTAGATTATTCTTTTTTAAGTTAATAATTTTAATTTTCGTTTTAAAACTAGGATAACATTTGTTTTTATTAAATTCATTCTATTATATTAATACAATGAATTCACATTTACCAAGAGAAATTACTGGACGTACTCCAACTTGGATTACTGAAAAAGCCATAATTTAATGAACCAGGATAACTAGAACCAGCTAGTATGAACACATTCGTATAAAAAAGATCTTCCCCAGCACCCCATTCATCCAACTGTTTATAAAATCGATACGGACTCATTCAACTTTATCAATACCACCCTTATAATTAACAAAAGATATTAAGCTAATAAAAACTTTCCTTTATTATACTAATTCTCAATAACTTAATTATTCTTAAATTTTTGCTTTTAGCTAGGATAATATTTGTTTCTCTTTAGTTTATTCTACTATAGTTTCCTATGAACTCACCTATATCCAAGAGAAATTTTTGGACGTACTCCGTACGTAGCATAGACACTGTTGTAATTCAAGTAGCCAGGAGAATCAGAACCACGCACACGAAAAACATCTGACGATAATACACCTAATCGTGCGACAGATAAAGGAAAACCATACGGACTCATTAATTAAATTCCAATTATCAATACTACCCAAAAACATTATATAACAAAAAAGAACTCCACTAAAAAAAATGCCACGTAAATAGCATTTTTATGAGTAAAAACTAATTAAACCTAACAGTCTTCTTAAAATTCTCCTTAAATTTGTCTTTAACTACTACCTCATACCCATAATCACTTTTTATTCTTAAAACTCCAGGATTTTTCATTCTTACCACCTACTATTATTATAAAAAAAAAGAAAAAAATTATACTATAAGTAATCATCTTTTTCATCTTTTTCTAAATCAACACTAAAAATATTATCTATTGCCTCATCAATCAAACTAAAATCAAACTTCTTTTCTTCACTATAAACATGCTCTATATTTGGATTAATAACTGGATGAGTAGGAACAAAAATAGTACAACAATCTTCATAAGGTAAAATGCTTATATCATAACTACCTATTTTTCTAGCTATATCCATAATCTCTAATTTATCAAAAGAAGCCAGTGGTCTAATAATCGGATAATTAGTAACATCGTTTACTACTCTTATACTAGTTAAAGTCTGACTAGCAACTTGTCCTATACTCTCTCCATTTACAATAGCTAAGCTCTTATTTTTTTTAGCAAACTTTTCTGCAATTCTATACATCATTCTTCTCATAATAGTAATCATATACTGATTATCTAAATCTCTATAAATAGATTCTTGAATTTTAGTAAAAGGAACTACATAAAGCTTACCATCATTTCCATACTTCTTAAGAACAGATGCAAGCTCTACTACTTTTTTTCTAGCTTCCAAGCTAGTATGAGGTAAACTCTCAAAATATAAAAAATCAAGTTTAACCCCACGTTTCATAGTAAGATATCCAGCAACTACACTATCTATTCCACCACTAAGCATAAGAACCGCCTTACCCAAAGTACCTGTTGGATATCCTCCACTACCCTTTAAACCATTCTTATATAAATAAACTCCTTCTTTTCTAATCTCAATATTGAGATGAACTTCTGGACTATGTACATCAACTTTCAAATTAGAAACATTCTTAAGTAAATACCCACCAACAGTACGACTAACATCCATACTATTTATTTGATATGTTTTATCGCTTCTATTAGTTTCTACCTTAAAACTAACACCACTACAAATAAGATTTTTAGCCTTACTACATATAGAATCTATACTCTTATCTTCTATAAAACTAGCAATAGTAACTTCATGAATACCAAAAACTTTAGTTAAACGCAAAACACATTCATCTAAAACAGACTCATCTACTTTTACAAACATTCTAAAATAATCTTTTTCTATAATAGGATCAAACTCAAATAATGCACTTTCTATATTTTTAACTAATGTATTTATAAAATAATTTCTATTATCTTTCTTAGTAGTTAACTCAGCATATTTTATCATTATCAATTTCATATCTTACCTCTTAAGTAATAAACTATCATAAGTTCTATAAAAAGCATCTATAAAACTATTAATTTCACTCTCACTAGTATAAGGACTAATACTAATTCTTATACTAGTAGTATTTATATTTTTATCATCATATAAAGCTTTTAAAATTGTACTTGCTTCTAAACTAGAACAAGCTGTATTAGTACTTATAAAAATGTTCTCTTTCTCTAATGCTCTAACAAAAGTTTCACTCTTTATTTTAAGCAAACTTAAATTAAAAATATGAGGAACACAAGTATTATTAGAATTAACATGTATCTCTGCTTCCTTAAGACCATTCTCTAGCATATTTTTAAGCTTTTCCACTTTCTTAATATTAAACTCCATTGTTTCAGTAGCTATTCTAAGCGCTTTCGCAAAACTAACTATTAAAGGTAAAGCTGGAGTACCACCGCGATAAGGACAATTATCTGTAAGTCCATATATTAAAGGTTCTATTTCCAAACTACTCCTTTTATATAAAACTCCAAGTCCTTTAGGTGCATAAATCTTATGAGAACTAAAAGAAGCCAAATCAACATCCTTTAAACTAAACTTACATTTTCCTAATGCCTGAGTCATATCACTATGAAAAATTACTTTCTTATTCTTTTTATTTATAACTTGTCTAATAGTTTTAAGAGGAGCTTTATATCCAACCTCACTATTAACAGCTGCTATACTAACTAAAATAGTATCTTCACGAATAAGCTTTTCAAGTTCTACTAAATTAACAGAACCATCTTTAAGTAATGGAACATAAGTAATTTCAAATCCTTTACTCTCTAAAAAATCCATAGTTTCTAAAACACTTTTATGTTCAAGCTTACTAGTAATTATATGCTTACCACGAGATTGATATTTAAAAGCAACACCTTTAATAGCTGTACTATTACTTTCACTAGCACCACTAGTATAGATAATCTCATTAAATTCACAACCTAAACAAGAAGCAACTTGCCTAGTAGCTTTAAGCATTAAATCTTTAGACTTAACACCTAAATTATGAAGTGAATTTGCATTTCCTATAAAATCCCTTGTAACTTTTACATAAGAATCTAAAACCTCTTCTAAAACTGGTGTAGTCGCACTATAATCCAAATATATCATAAGTCACCTACATTTCTTGAATAACTGTTAAAATAACTGGTTTACTTTCAGTCTTTTTATATAGAAAAGATCCTACTTCCTCTCTAATATCTGTCCTTATTTTAGCATAATCAGCATATTTACCATTATGAGTATTATTCTTAATAATTTCCAAACTTTTACTCTTTATCTCTTCAATTACATCTAAATTATCTTTAACATATATAAAACCTCTAGTTAAAACCTCAGGACCATTCTTAATTCTTTTATTTCTCTTATCTACAGTTGCGCTTATTAAAATAAGTCCATTATTTCCAAGCATTTCTCTATCTTTAAGCACTAACTCTCCAACATCATTACTACTTTTACCATCTATTAAAATATCATCAACATGAATTTTCTCATAACTCTCTTTTAATACACCATCAACAAATGGAACTACATCTCCATTTTCTTTTAAAATTACATTCTCATGACTCATTCCAACTTGTTCTGCAAGCTCTGCATTTTTAACTTGATAACGATACTCTCCTTTAATAGGCATATAATATTTAGGATTAAAAAGTTTAACCATAAGCATCAAATCTTGACTAGACGCATGAAGTCTAACACTTTTATTTTTAGGTACTTCACTAATAGATGCCCCTGTTTGAGCTATATCATTTTTAAGTTTTACACTTGTAAGTTCAATCGCATCATAACTAGGATCTGCAAAACAAATAGTATCTGTACTCTTTAAAGTAATATATTTATCATAACCATTTACTATTCTAGACAAATTATAATAAGGCATCTCTCTATCATTACTAACAAATATTACTGAATCATCATCTCTTAAATTAGATAAATCACCTATAACTTGCTTATCTATATCTAAATATCCTTCATTAATAGCCATATCAACTATAGAATGTAAATATTTACCCATAATAACAGCTTTTCTCTTTGTACCTTTTAATGCATCAAAAATATTTTGAATAGTTAATATATGTAATGGTAATATACTAAAAATAATTCTTCCTTCACTCTTCTCAACTACATCTTTAAAATACTTATCTAATTTATGATTAGGACTCGTAAAACCTTGTTTCTCAGCAAATACACTTTCACTCATAAGAAGTAACACACCTTGCTTACCAATATATGCAAGTTTCCCTAAATCCATATCATAATGACCATGCATAGTTGAATCTACAACAAAATCAGCCATATATACAATACTTCCATCATCAGTATTAACTGAATAACCAACACTCTCTGGTGCTGAATGCGTAACACTAAAAGGAAACACACTAAACTCTTTAAAATCAATTTTTTTATGTGGCTTAATAACATGTAAATTCTTTATACTAACATTTGCTTCATCACTTTCTATTTGAATAACTTTAGAAGCATAATTAGTAGCGTATATATGAATATCTGGAATAGCTTTAACCAAATCATTAATAGACCCTATATTCTCATAATGAGCATGACTAATAAATAAACCTACTATCTTTTCCTTATTTTGTATTAAATAAGAAAAATCAGGAATTATATAATCCACTCCATACATCTTATCTGTAGCATATTTAAGCCCAGAATCAAATAAAAGTATCCTATCATTTATACTCACCACATACAAATTCTTACCATTCTCATTTAGTCCACCAAGACTAAAAACATTTATCTTACTCATAAATTCCTCCTAAAAGTTTCATTACTTAGTTTTATTTTAACAAAATAAAGCACAATAAACCAATAATAGCCAATTATAACTTCATTAAATAATACTAGTTCTTAAGTAAGTATAAATATACCACAAAAAAACAATTTAGTCAAACAATCAAAAAGCACCTTTTAACCTAAAAGATACTTTAATTAGTTAATATTTCTTCATAAAAGCTATCTATATTTAAACATTTGATCTCTTCATTTAAAATAACAAAATCAAAATTAGATTTAAAGTTTTCTACTTCACTATTATCTTCACATACATAAATACTAACCTGATTTCTAGATAATCCATATATTAAAAGAATATCCTTAATAAAATTAACAATTAAATTATTAACACCAAACATAAATCCATTATATACAAATAAAAGACTATTATTAAATAAAATACCTTTTATAATAAGTTCTATTAAAACATAAGGATTTCCATCAAAAAGAATTAAAATATTTCCTACATTCTTAATTTGTTTTCTACTTCCATTTTCATCTATTACTTTATCAAAACAATAATTCATATCTACATTAAATATTTTAGTAATTTCTTCTTTCTGAATCAAAAAACCAGTATTGTTAGACAAATCTATTTTATTAGCTTCTATAATTAAATCAAAATTATCTAATAATACATCTTGTAACATTTTAACAACGCTTTTAAACTGAACATTACTATTTTTAGAAACTGAATTTGTTAAATTACTAACTATATTATTTAAACTATCTTGCTTCATTTATAATACCTACCTTAATATTCTTTTATTTATATCTACGTAATCTTTAACAATCATTACATTATTATACATCTCTTTCTTTATATCACTTAAATCATCATCTAGTTCTATATCTTTATCATTAGATATCTGCATAAAAGCCATATACATTTTAGACATAATACTTAAAGATTTATCTTCATTCTCATTTAAATCAAATAACAAATCTAATATACATATAAGCTCATCACTTTCTTCATATATAATTACAAAACTAGAAGTTATTATCATCTTAAAATCTTCGCCATACTCATAATTAATAGTCAATAAAACATCTTTTTCTATAGTGAGTTCTTCATCAAATAAACTCTTAAATTTATGAATACTATGAACATGATTTTCTTTCACGCTTTCACTATCATATATAGGAAACTTATCAAAATAAATAAGTGGAGTATCTCCCTGATACAAAGTTTCTTGATGACTTCCTGCCAAAATATACTGTTCATATGAATCTAAATATAAATCATCATCCTCTAATAATGAACATTCAAATGGAATAGGACTAACTGCATTTTTATCTTTACTTGTTTCGTCTTCAATTACATCACTTATATCAGAGTTATCTAAACCAGTTGTAACTTCTCTTAAAACTACTCCTTCTAATTGTCTTTCACTAATTTTTCCTTTACTATATAATTCTTGATAACTTTCTCTATCTATTAAAATTAACTCTTCTGAAGCTTTCTTATACAAAGCTAGTATATCTTTTACAAATGTTTGTTTATCACTATTATTATCTAACTGCTTTTCTGGAATTTCAATATTATCAAAGCAAATAACATTTTGATTTCTCCAAACCCAACTCTGAGCTAGAATCTCACCATTTATATTTCTGACAACAAATATTCGACCATGCTCGGATACTACACTGTGAATCATAGAAGACTCAGCTAAATTACCAATTTCTTGACAACAAGTAGTCAAAGTACCAATAGAAACAGCCAAAGGATCATCAAGCCTTAATATTTCATAAGAATAATCTTTATAACTGCCTTCTATTCTAGGAATACTACTAAATACTCTTCTCTTTCCAGCATTATAAATAACTTGAAGTTTATCAAAATCAGCCTGAGTATATCCGGCTATAGAAGAAACCACAGCAAGTTCATCATTACCAACCATTACTTCTTTATAACAATATGTTTTAACATAACCAAGTGCTAAACTATAAGTTAATCTTCTATTTCTATTAATAGCTTTTATTTCATCAAATTCTTTTTGAATACTTGCTAAATAAGAATAATTTTCCTTATCTCCCAAAATCAAAGCTAAATTACTAACAAAAAATTCTCTAAAATCAGCATCATACTTAACATCCATTCTACCTAATACTTTATGCACAAAGTCTAAAGTAAATAAAGGAAAAATATCATTATTTAAAATTAAATCTCTAACCTCTTTAGTTAAATAAGGATCCACTTGTCTATTTAGTTTAAGTTGATAAAATCCTTTCTTATTTCTTTTATATATCTGAGGAATAAGAAACGTACTATAATCTAATTTAAATTTAATTCTTTCACTATCTAAAGAACTAATAAACTCATTATCAATTTCATAAGTAAATAAAAGATCAAATTCTTTTTCAGATATAACTTTAGGAAGTCCCAAAAACAATTCCTCTAATTGATTAATACCTCTTTTATCTCCATTAAATAATCCAAAACTATAAGAAATCTTAAATAATGCATCTTCTTGATCTATAGATTTATCGCACTCACTAATCCTATAAATTCTAGCCCAGCTATTTTTATTTTCTAAAAATGAAGATATTTCATTTATATCAAATCCTAACATTATAGAAGAACAAGGAATAAACTTTTTACCAGTCATCGAATACCATAATTTCAATAATTTAATATTATCCTTCAACCTAAATACTTGAACTGAATAATCAGAAAGTACTTTCACTCCTTCTTCTTTTCCAAATTCATTAAAGAAATTATCAAAAGATTCTCTAGATAAACCATAGTTAATAAGATTATACCAATCTTTTCCTTCTATATACTTTACCCATTCTGGATGTTTAACTAAATCACTTGCCTCAAGTGTTCCATTATAAAATAATACTTGCAAATCTAAAGGAGCACTTTTATCTATAAAAAGTTCTTTATACTTCTCTCTAAAATCACCTTCTATAAAACTTAAATTAGGAAGTAAATGATCTTTTTTAAGTTTCAATAACATTTTAACAAAAACATCAAGAAATGTATCATAATCTATAATATATTTTCTAACTTTAAGACAATCATACCCATTTAAATTGCGGCAATAATTAGCCAAATCTTGTATAATTTCTCCTATAGTAAAAATATGTGTTTCAACTTCTAATCTTTTAAGATAATCAAGTTTAAATACTTCTAATAATGATCTAGACGCACAATCTTTTATATATGTTTTATAAGATATATTCATAAGATTTTTATCAGATAAAATTGGAACATATTCTACTTCCAAATCTTCAAACATATTAATTGATTTTACAAAATCTAACTTGGAAATTTGCAAAGCAACTAAGATAACTTTCTTATTAAAATTTAAAAATTTATCTCCTTCAAATTCATCAAAAGAACAATATGCTATTCTTTTAAAAAGATTTCTATAAAAATAATCAGAGTTTACTTTACTAAAAAAATTACTATATCTTAATATTAAGTCTTGAAGTTTCACTTCTAATTTATAAGAAATATAAGAAATATCTCTATAATCAAAAAAACAGCCTAAATCGAATTCCTTAAATTTATCTCCATATTCTATAACATCATTTATAGTTAATTTACCAGAATATAATCTATTCATTACCCTTTTAGGTACAACATCTTCTGGAGGAAACAACTCTTTATATCTACTTTTAAAGTTATTAGAACAAAAATCTAATACATTACTAATATTTTCACTCGCATCCTGAAAAGAATTAAAAACAAATTTTATAGCTAACTCTGAAGCTTCTTCCAAAGATATACTTTCATGAATCTTATCTACAAAAAAGCTTGATAATTCTAAAGCACACAAAATATCTTGAAAAGCTTCTCTATCTTGTCTATACCATAAAACAGCTTTAGACATTCCTATTTTATCTAATAGAAAATATACACGCTCATCTTTAAATCTTAAAAAAACAAATTTTAAGTCTAGTAAATTAAGTAGTTCATCATCTAATAAACAAAAATCTTCCATAGTTAAACTCTTACTAATCATTGACTCTCTAAACTTAATAGGTAGTCTACCAAGTATGGATAAATTATCTTCATCTAAATCATGAAACTTTAAAATATTTTCACTTTTTAAATCATTTTTTCCTAAATCTATAATCGAACCACTTTTAAACTTCACTTTAGAATTTATCAAATGAGCATAAGAACTTTTAATATCTAAAGGTTTATAATAACCACTTAAATATACATAATCCCATTCATATGAAGGTATGAGAGATAAATCCTCTTTAAATAATTGAAACTCTATTTCTTCATATTCTTTTAATAATTTAGAAGATAATTCTTTTAAACCTAATGCATCAGCTACACCAAAAAGAAAATATTTTCTTTTTAAAATCTTTTTCTTTATTCTAAATTCCTGAATACTTAATTTCATAACTAAACCTTTCTGAGTAAGCGTTATTATACTACAAACACTATTAAAATAAAATACATATAAAATTATACTAGCATAAATAGTGGTTTTACATTTTACGAATTTCTTTATCTTTTATTTTTTGCATTAAGATAATATTGCATTTTCAATGCCACTTGTTATCTCTTAAAATGACTTATCTAGCATAAGTCTAGCCAATCTTTATATAAAGACTATACCATTTTATAAATCTAACTTACACTTACTTTATGTAACATTTTTATTAAACTTTTTTATATTAATTTTAACAACGTATTATATGAATTTTAAAGTTTTGATAGTTAAAAAGATAGTTGAGAATTAATCTTAACTATCTTCTTCTAAATCCCTATATTTGATTTACCCACTTATATCTTTCTCTATATTTAGCCATAAATGTATAATCATCAATATCTTTTTGAATTCTTCCAATCACTATTCCTGGTTTTACATTTTGAGATTTAGCAAATTTTGTAATTGTTATAAAATCATATTTTCTACTTTTTATAAAAATATTATAATCATCTTCATTTATCAAAGTATTTCTTGCAAAATTATTAGCTCTTTTCTCAACTTCGCTTTCAATAAAATTATAATCAATATATAAATCGTTAAAGTCATCATTCATTAAATGTCCTATTTCATGAAATAAAGTAAACCAAAAAATATCAGAAAATGATTGACGAATCATCATGCATAATATGACTTTATCATTCTTCTTTTGTATATATCCTTGTACTGGCGCGCCAGCAAAATTATGTACAACTTCAAAAGCAATGCCACATTCTAAGAATATTTTTTTTAATTCTGAAACCATTTTATTTGGTTCTAGAAACATCGTCTTTTTTATATCTTCATATTTTTCTTTTAGCTTATTTTTATCAAATGAAGTAGATGGTTCTATCTTTTCGGTTAAAAATTCACATATACGTTTCCATGCAAACAAAACATTTACATTAACTTTAACTTTTTGAGATCCTCTAAATACAACTTGCTGTATTGGTAAATTAGGAATGGATAATAAATTATTAACATTTAAAAATCTTCTCATATTTAAAAGTGTCAAAGCCTTATTTAATCCACTTTCAATAATTGAGGTAATTTCACTCAATTTCAAGTATTTCCTTATCATAATTTCCTTGTAAATTAATCCAAAATTCTGTTGGAATTCCAAAAACATATTCAAGCGAATTAGCAAATTTAGAGGAAATATTTTTTTACCACTAAGAACTTCACTAACATGTTTAGCTGAATAACCACATCTTATAGCTAATTCTTCTTGAGTCATATTTTTTTCTTCCAGTAATTCTTTTATTGTTTCTCCTGGGTGTATTATTAGATCAAGGGATAAGCCATTCTTTTTTGTCACCATGATATTCCACCACTTAATTAAACTTTTCTCATCTAGTTTTTCAACTAACGGTTCTACTATAAGTCTAATATTTTTATTTAAAAATATGCCATATAGATTATCTAAATCACCAGTAAGGGTATGAGGTTAGCCAAGTCCATAATCTAAATAAGCTTTAAAATTAGGTGAAGCTTTCATTTGATTAATTCTTAGTCTAACTTTTTTTGCTAATTCCATACCAATTCTTTTTATTAACTTATCATCATATATTATTTTTTCTACTTTTTGATTATGTACTACAACATTCAACCTAAACCCTCCTTTTAAACATATTACCTAATAGGTAATTTTATTATAAAATTTATTTTTGTAAATACAATAATATTATTAAAAATTTTTCATAATATCTGCAGAAAGCACCTTCAACCTAATTATTGACATACAAATAAAAAAGATAAATCTTATGATTATAAATTTTAAGCAGAATTTAAGCAAGATTTAAGCAAGATATATTGTATATTTTCAATAAAAATGGTACAATAGAAATAACAAAATGAGGTGATTCTAATGGATAAATATATTCCCCCATTTGAGATATCAAATGAAATGCTAAAAAAAGTATCTGATATTATGGAAAAAATCGGTAAATTAGATTCTTTTACTAATTTAGATAAAACACCATATTTAAGAAAACAAACTAAAATCAATTCAGTTCACTCTTCTGTTGCTATTGAAAATAATCCACTTAATTTAGAACAAGTAAAAGATGTTATCAATGGTAAACTAGTTATTGGTAAACAAAAAGACATTCAAGAAGTAAAAAATGCATATAATGCATATGAAATGTTAAAAGATATCAATCCATACTCTATTGATGATTTAAAAAAAGTTCATGGGGTTATGACCTTCTTAGTTGAAGAAGTATCTGGAGAATTTAGAACTACTTCTGAAGGTGTATTTGATGATAATGGCAATTGTATATTTGTATGTCCTCCAGGAGATAGAGTTAACTCATTGATGAATGATTTATTTATATGGTTGAATAAAAATAAAGATACAATTCATCCTTTAATTTTATCAAGTATATTCCATTATGAATTTGTATTTATTCATCCATTTACAAATGGTAATGGTAGAACAGTTAGATTATGGCAAAATTCAATTCTTTATAAATGGAAAGATATTTTTGAATATTTACCAATTGAATCTAAAATTCATAAATATCAAGATGAATACTATAATAAAATAGCTGAGTGTCATAAAAATGATAACTCAAATGTATTTATTGAATTTATGTTAAAAATGATAGATGAAACTTTAGATGAAGCAATATCTACTTCTCATCTACCACTTACAAATGAAACAATCAATATAAATAAATTATTAGATGTTATGGAATCTGGCAAACCAATGACAGCAACTGAAATAATGGAAAAATTAGGAATAAAATCCAAAGAAACTTTAAGAGGACAATATCTTGATCCTGCTATTAAACAAGATTTAGTTAATTTAACTATTCCTGATAAACCAACAAGTAAAAATCAAATGTATTATAAAAATTAATTTAAGTAAGAAGTAAATATCCATTTATCTTTATATGATACTAACAATTCCACCTTGTATGATGATAGACTACTAATATCATCATTTTTTTATTTAAATTTTTCTACAACACCATTACGTAGATAGCACATAGTTTTAATAGTTGCTACAAAAAAAGAAGCAACTAAGCCTCTTCTAATTTTTCTTCAGTCATAAATGTTTCTTCTAGTACTTCACTAGGATCATCATTTAAAAACTCTTTTTCTAAAATAAGTTCGATATTATTATATTGTTTAGCACCAGTACCAGCTGGTATTAATTTACCTAAAATTACATTTTCTTTTAGACCGTTTAAAGTATCAACTTTACCTTTAACAGCTGCATCAGTAAGAATTCTTGTAGTCTCTTGGAAAGATGCTGCTGATAAGAATGAATCAGTCTCTAAACTTGCCTTTGTAATACCAAGTAAAACAGCTTTACCACTAGCTGGAACTTTACCTTCAAGAATATAAGGTTTATTCTTTTCAGTAAATTCTCTAATTGATACACTTGTACCTTCTACAAAATCAGTATCTCCTGCATCAACTATCTTAATTTTAGAAATCATACGTTTAACAACAGTTTCAATGTGTTTATCTGAAACATCAACACCTTGACCTTTATAAACTTTTTGAATTTCTCTTAAAATATATTCTTGTACTGTTGTTGGGTCTGTAACAGCAAGTAACTCTTTAGGACTTATACTTCCTTCAGTAAGCGCTTGTCCTGCTTGAACTTCGTCACCTTTCATAACTCTAAGTTTAGCGTTATATAAAGTTACATGTTCACGAACCTCAACATCATTAGTAATATATATCTTAAACTTACCTTTTTCTTCAACTATCTTTGTAACTTTACCATTAATTTCAGCTATAGTTGCTTTAGCCTTTGGAATTCTTGCTTCAAATAATTCTTCTACACGAGGAAGACCTTGTGTAATATCGTCAGCACCAGCAACACCACCAGTATGGAATGTACGCATTGTAAGCTGTGTACCAGGTTCTCCGATACTTTGAGCAGCCATAATACCAACTGCTTCACCTACTTCTACTACATTTCCAGTAGCAAGGTTTCTACCATAACATTTTTGGCAAAGTCCATTATGTGTCTTACAAGTAAGAACACTTCTAATCTCTAACTTACTAATACCAGCATTAACAATTTTCTTAGCTATTTGCTCAGTAATTAATTCACCTTTCTCAAGTATAACCTCTTTAGTTTCAGGATTAAGTACTTTTTGATTAGTAAATCTTCCTATAATTCTCTCTTCAAAACTCTCTAAGACACTTCCAGATTTATCATCCATAAATGCACTAACTTCAAGACCTTGAATAGTTCCACAATCTTCTTCTTTAATAATCAAATCTTGTACAACATCTACAAGTCTACGAGTCAAATATCCAGCATCAGCTGTTTTAAGAGCTGTATCTGCAGTTCCTTTACGTGATCCGTGACTTGATAAGAAGAATTCTTGAACGTCTAACCCTTCTTTAAATGAAGCTTCAATTGGTATTTCAACTTCTTTACCATCAGGCTTTTTCATAAGTCCACGCATACCGCTAAGCTGTCCAAGTTGGCTCGCATTACCTCTGGCTTTAGAAGTAAATATCATAGCAAGTGGATTAGTATCTTTAACTTTCTCCATCTCATTCATAACAACTTTCTGTACTTCATCAGTCGCATCAAGCCATAATTTAACAACTTTAGTATATCTCTCTTCATCAGTTATTAAACCACGTTTATATTGTTTATTAATTTTAGAAACCGTTTCTTTTGTATTATTTATAATAACTTGTTTCTCATCACTTACTGGAATATCACTTAAACTAAATGTAATTCCACTTAAAGTACTATATTTAAAACCTAAATTTTTAAGTCTATCAAGCATTATAGAAGTCTCAGTAGTCTTAAATCTTTTAAATATCTGAGCTATTAAAGTCTCTAAATCCTTCTTTATAAATCCGTTATTAGCAGGCATTTCTTTAACTGCTTCAAATAAATTAGTACCTTTTTCTAAAAAATACTTTTCAGGTGTTAGACCTTCAAAATTAGCTTTAGATGGTTCATTTACATAAGGATAAGCATCAGGTAAAATTTCATTAAAAATAATTTTACCAGGAGTTGTAACTAAATATTTATCTAGTACATTATCAGCCCATACTTTATGTTTAAAACTTTTAGCTGGAATACACACACGTGTATGAAGAGTAATATTACGTCTTTCATAATCCATTAAAGCTTCTGCTTCGTTTTTATATGCTTTACCTTCATTCTCTAATCCAGGAATTTCAAGTGTTAAATAATAGTTACCTAAAACCATATCTTGTCCTGGTGTAACAATTGGACTACCATCTTTAGGTGATAAAATATTATTAGCACCTAACATTAGAAGTCTTGCTTCACTTTGACTTTCTTCACTTAAAGGAACGTGAACAGCCATCTGGTCTCCATCAAAATCAGCATTAAACGCTGTACAAACTAGAGGGTGAAGTCTTAAAGCTTTCCCACCTACAAGTTTTGGTTCAAATGCTTGAATTCCAAGTCTATGTAGAGTTGGAGCACGGTTTAAAAGTACTGGATGTTCTTGTATAACATCTTCAACAATATCCCATACTCTTTCATCTTGTGCATCTATTAACTTTTTAGCTCCTTTAATATTATGAGCAAGTTCTCTTTCTACAAGTTCATGAATAACATGTGGTTTAAATAATTCAAGAGCCATCTCTTTTGGAATACCACACTCATACATCTTAAGTGATGGTCCAACAGCGATAACAGAACGTCCACTATAGTCAACACGTTTACCAAGTAAGTTTTGACGGAAACGTCCTTGTTTACCTTTAAGCATACTAGATAAACTTTTTAAAGGTCTATTTCCTACACCTTGTACACTTCTTCCACGTCTACCATTATCTATTAAAGCATCTACTGCTTCTTGAAGCATACGTTTTTCATTCTGTACTATTATTGTAGGAGCACCTAACTCGATTAATTTTTTAAGACGATTATTTCTATTAATAATTCTTCTATATAAATCATTTAAATCACTAGTAGCAAATCTTCCACCAGGAAGTTGAATCATTGGTCTAAGTTCAGGTGGAATAACTGGAAGTACATCTAAAATCATCCATTCAGGTCTATTTCCACTATCTATAAAGTTTTGTAGACAGTCTACTCTCTTAACAAGACGTAATTTCTTTTGACCTTGTGCTTTCTCTATTTCTTTCTTTAAAGATTCTACTTCACGCTCTAAATCTACTTCAGCAAGTAAAGTTTTAATAGCTTCAGCACCCATTCCTACAGTAAATGAACTACCATATTTTTCATAATAAGCACGATATTCTTTATCACTTAATGTTTGTTTCTTCTCTAAAGGTGCACTACCTGGATCTAAAACCACATAACTTACAAAGTAAATTACTTCTTCTATATCACGAGGACTCATATCTAGAACAAGTCCAATTTTAGGTGGAACTCCTTTAGTAAACCAAATGTGAGCAACTGGAGTTGCAAGTTCGATATGACCCATACGTTCACGACGAACTTTACTTCTAGTAACCTCAACTCCACATCTATCACACACTACATTTTTATATCTAAGTCTTTTATACTTTCCACAAGCACATTCAAAATCTTTAGTTGGACCAAAAATCTTTTCACAGAAAAGTCCATCTCTTTCAGGTCTTAAAGTTCTATAATTTATAGTTTCAGGTTTCTTAACCTCTCCATAACTCCAAGAACGAATTTTATCAGGTGAAGCAATCCCGATGCGAATTCCTTCAAACATATTAACTTCCATCATTATTCTTCACCCTCCTCCATATCTTCTAAATCATCTGGATTAAATTCTAAATTATCTAAATCAAAATCCTCTTCTTCATCTTCTAAAGAATAGTCATCATTCTCTTCATCTTCAGTTACCATTTCTTGCTCTTTAACAATTTCTTCAGGTTTAACAGTATCTACTTCTTCAATAGTTACTGGTAATTCATCTTTCTCTTCTTCTTTTTCTAATTCCTTAAGCTCTTTAATTCCATCTTTAGTCATAATTGAAATATCAAGTCCTAAAGCTTGGAATTCTTTAATAAGAACTCTAAATGATTCAGGAACACCTGCTTGATCTACTGGTTTACCTTTAACAAGCTGTTCATAAACCTTAACACGTCCTAAAACATCGTCTGATTTAATTGTAAGAACTTCTTGTAAAATATGAGCTGCACCATATGCATAAAGTGCCCATACTTCCATTTCACCAAATCTCTGTCCACCAAATTGTGCTTTACCACCTAAAGGCTGTTGTGTAACTAAACTGTAAGGTCCAGTACTTCTTGCGTGCATCTTATCATCAACCATATGGTTAAGTTTAATCATATACATGACACCAACATTTACACGTTTATGGAATCTTTCACCAGTTCTACCATCATATAACCAAGTCTTAAAATCGTCATCAAGCCCAGCCTCTGCTACCATAGCGCGTATATCTTCTTCTGAAGCGCTGTCAAATACTGGAGTAGCGATATGAACTCCCAAAGTCTTAGCAGCCATACCTAAGTGAACTTCTAATATCTGTCCAAGGTTCATACGAGATGGAACACCAAGTGGATTAAGCATAATATCAACAGTTCTACCATCTGGTAAATAAGGCATATCTTCTTCTGGAAGAACTAAACTTACGACACCTTTATTACCATGACGTCCACTCATTTTATCTCCAACTTGCATCTTTCTCTTCTTAATTAGATAAATCCTAATAATTTTAATAACACCTGCTGGTAACTCATCACTATTTTCTTTAGTAAATACTTGAATATCATGAACAATACCACTACTTCCATGAGGAACTCTTAAAGAAGTATCTCTAACTTCACGAGTCTTTTCCCCAAATATAGCATGTAATAATTTCTCTTCACTAGATAATTCTTGAACACCTTTAGGAGTTATCTTACCTACTAGAATATCATTTTCTTTAACTTCTGTTCCTATCTTAATGATACCATTCTCTCCTAAATTCTTACGAGCTTCTTCACTAACATTTGGAATATCACGAGTAAATTCCTCTGGTCCAAGTTTAGTATCTCTAGCTTCTACTTCAAGCATTTCAATATGTACACTAGTTAAAACATCATCTTTTACAATTCTTTCATTTAATATTACTGCATCTTCATAATTATAACCATTATAAGTCATAAATGCTACAGTTAAGTTTTTACCTAAAGCTATCTCTCCACCATTTGTACTTGGTCCATCAGCAATAATACTACCAGCTTTAACAGTATCACCATATTTTACAATAGGTCTTTGTGTATAACATGTCTCAGCATTACTTCTTTGATAACTAATAAGTTCATACTCTTGTTTACCCTTACTATTTTTAATAACTATTTTTTTAGAATCAACGTAATCTACTACTCCATCTTCTTTAGCTTTAACTACAGCGCCACTATCAAGTGCTGCATAGTATTCAACACCAGTTCCAACTATCGGAGCTTCTGTTTTCATCAAAGGAACAGCTTGACGTTGCATATTCGCACCCATAAGCGCACGGTTAGCGTCATCATGTTCCAAGAATGGAATCATACTAGTAGTAATACTTACTATTTGTGATGGACTTACATCACTATAATCTACTTTTTCCTTAGGAACAACTAAATTATCTCTATTAAATCTTACTGGAACCTCTACATCTTGAATTTCATCTTTATCATTAACTGTAATAGTAGCAGGACAAATATAATAATTCTCTTCTTCATCCGCTGTCATATAAACTATTTCATCTGTTAACTTACCATCTTTTACTTTTCTATAAGGAGTCATTATAAAACCATACTCATTTAACTTAGCAAAACCAGCTAAACTTGTAATAAGTCCAATATTCTGTCCTTCTGGTGTCTCTACTGGACAAATTCTACCATAGTGACTTGAATTAACGTCACGTACTTCCATACCAGCTCTATCACGAGATAAACCACCAGGCCCTAAAGCACTAAGTTTACGTTTATCATATAACTCAGCTAAAGGATTAATTTGATCCATGAATTTAGACAACTGACTACTACCAAAGAATTCTTTTAAAGAAGCAGTTACAGGACGTATATTAATTAAAGATTTAGGAGTAACTGTATCTATATCTTGAGTAGTCATTCTCTCACGAATAACTCTCTCCATACGTGCAATACCAACTCTAAATTGATTTTGAATTAATTCTCCACCTTGTCTTACACGTCTATTTGCTAAATGATCAATTTCATCATAATTACCAATTCCATAATGTAAATCTATATAATATGAAACTGAAGCATAAATATCACTAATAGTTAAACGCTTACTATCTATAGATTGATCATTACCTATAACTTTAATTAATTTTTCACTTCCATCATTAGCATACACTAAAACCTCTTGAATCTTATTATAAGAATCAAGTTCTTCATTAATTTTAACCTCATGAACACCATATCCATTATCAAAGATAGGTTTAATTTCTTCTAATAATTCTTTAGTAATTAAAGTTCCCTTTTCTACTACAACTTTACCATCAACTACGATATCTTCTCCAATACGATTATTAAGAAGTCTATCAACTACATTTAACTTTCTATTAAACTTATAACGTCCTACTTTAGCTAAATCATATCTAAACTTATCAAAAAATCTAGTAATAAGTTGATTCTTAGAAGAATCAAGTGTAGCTGGTTCTCCTGGTCTTAACTTCTCATATATCTCAATTAAAGCTTCATCTGTATTCTTAGTAGAATCCTTCTCTAAAGTATTAACCATGTATTCATCTTCACCAAATACTTTAATGATATCATCATCACTACTTAAACCTAAAGCTCTTAAAAATGTTGTAATAGTTACTTTTCTAGTTCTATCTATTCTAACATAGAAAATACCTCTAGCGTCTAACTCATACTCTAGCCATGTACCTTTACTAGGAATAACTTCACTAGTGATAATATTGCGTCCATTCTTATCTATTTCACGTTTAAAATAAATACTAGGAGAACGTACTAATTGACAGTTAATAACTCTCTCTACTCCATTAACAATAAATGAAGCATTCTCTGTCATTAATGGTATATCACCCAAAAATACTTCTTGTTCCTTAACTTCACCTGTCTCATTTATGAAAAGTCTTGCTTTAACCTTTAAAGGCGCAGCATAAGTAACTCTTCTCTCTTTAGCCTCATTTACTGTATATCTAGGTGTATCTAAATTGTATTCACCAAACTCAAGCGATAAACTTCCACTGAAACTCTCCACTGGAAAAATATCTTCAAATACCTCTTTTATCCCCTCATCCAAGAATTTTTGAAACGAATCTCTTTGAACTTCAAGTAAATTTGAAAGTTCAAATTTGTTTCTTAATTTAGAGAAATTTCTTCTTTCTCTATGGTCTCCAAAATTTTCAACTTTGTAAGCCAAATCAGTCACCCCAATTCCTAAGATTTTTTAGTCACATCAAACTGTAAAAAATTTATATGTATCGCAGTTTATAATTTTATCAAAGATTTGTAAACAAGTCAATTAAAATTAGCTTTATAAACATAAAATCCCTTACTTTTATCAATATTTTCAATCATATAATACTTTTCTAATTCTTTTACAACACTTTTTGCCCCTTGATCTTTTCTAATAACAAACCACATTTCTCCATCTTTATTTAAATATTCACGGGCCTTAATAAGTATATCTAAAAGCTTAACTTTACCTACACGTATAGGCGGATTAGTTATAATTACATCATACTTCTCTTTTATATTTTCATATGCATCACTAACAAAAACTTTTACATTAACACAACTATTTTTAATATTCATCTCTGTAAGATGAACAGCTCTTTTATTTACATCAACACATGTAACATTACTACCAGTAATTTTAGAAATCACTATACCAATAAATCCGTAACCACAACCCATATCTAAAACTTTTTTTGCCGACTCTTTCTCTTCTAAATAACACTCTAGTAAAAATTTAGATCCGTAATCTATTCTATCTTTAGAAAATACACCTAAATCTGAATAAAACAAAAAAGAAGTAGATTTATATGAATACTCTATTTTTCTAATTTCACTTTTTAATTCTTCATTATTAGTAAAATAATGCTCCATACATTTCTCCTTCCTACTATCTATTAGCTAGTAAATTAATTATATCTCGCTTCTGCATAGTATACTCTGATGAATAATTATAATTTGCTATCATTTCTTCCTCTAAACGTTCTACCTCTTTAAATTTACTAACTAAATTAATTGCTTCTTCATTTCCTAAATTACATAACTTAGTCAAACACTTACAAGCTTCTTCACTATCAAGAGACAATACTCTCTCAATTTCTTTTATATACGCTTCTTTTATTACTTCACTTTTAGCATATTCTCCACTAGTAAGTCCTCTTATAATTACTTGCTTCTCTTTTGCATAATTAGAAGTATCAATTCCGCGAGCTAACATATCCACCTCAATATCATAAATTTTCTTATACTCATCTATTAAATTAGAAGACTGAAAATCTTTAATATTACATAACTCTGATAATTCACAAACTGTTTCTTCACTTTTAGGTGAACTAAGTATCCTTATAACTTCATCTTTCATAACTATCTCCTTATACGCAAAAAAGCCTTTTACTAAAAAGGCTTATTTAATTACTTTAATTCTACTGTTGCTCCTGCTTCTTCTAACTTAGCTTTAATTTCATTAGCTTCATCACCAGAAACATTTTCTTTAATATTACCACCATTATCAGCTAAATCTTTTGCTTCTTTAAGTCCAAGACCAGTGATTTCTCTAATTACTTTAATTACTTGTAATTTTCCTGCTCCTGCTTCTTTAAGAACTACAGTCTTAGTTGACTCTCCTGCATCTTCAGCTGCTCCTCCAGCTGGTGCTGCTGCTACAGCTACTGCACTTGGATCTACTCCAAATTCTTCTTTCATCATATCAACTAATTCTTTAACTTCAAGAATAGTTTTTTCTTTAATTGCTTCGATAATGTCTTTATTTTCTATTTTTGCCATTATTCATTTCCTCCCTTTTCTAAATTTTCAGCATGTAAATTAAGCGCTATACTGAAGTGTCTTACATGTTCGATTAAACCACCAGCAAACATTGTAAGTAATCCTTCATAACTTGGTATACTAGCATATTCATTAATTACTTCTACTGGAGCAAACTCTCCATCAATATATCCAGCTTTAATAGATAAATTATTATTTGATTTACAAACACCACTTACTATTTTTATAGGCTCGATAATATCTTTACTGAATATAAAAGCATTTGGACCAGTCATGTAATCACTTAAATTAATACCTTTTTCTTTAAGTGCAAGTGCTGCTAAAGTATTTTTATAAACTTTTAGGTCACTACCACTTTCCTTTAAACTTTGTCTAAGATTACTAAGTTCTGAAACAGTCATACCTTGATAATCTACTAAAATTAAAGTTTTAGAATTATCTAATTTAGATACTATTTCATCAACAGTTGCTTTCTTAAGTTTAAGACTTCTTTCACTTGCCATATTCGTCCTCCCTTTATATTAAAACAAGTTTTCCGTATCAAGGAAAACTTAAAAGAAGATTTCCTCGGCAGGATTTATAATAACCTGCTGTCTACGGCCAACTACAAGATGTATTCTACTACATCTATATTACTTTGTAAATAGATTTTAATTAAAACTAGCTAAATCTATTCTTATTCCAGGACCCATTGTACTAGAAATAGTTACATTCTTTACAAAAGTTCCTTTTACTCCTGTAGGCTTATTCTTAATAACTTCATTTACAAATGATACTAAGTTTTCACTTAATTTATCTGCATCAAAGCTAACTTTACCTATAATAGCATGAACATTTCCTTTAGCATCTGCTCTATACTCAATCATACCTTTTTTAATGTTCTCTATTGCACCTTCCACATTAGTTGTAACAGTTCCAGTCTTAGGATTTGGCATAAGACCTTTAGGTCCTAAAACTTTACCTATTTTTCCTAATGCTACCATCATCTCAGGTGTTGCAACGATAACATCAAAATCAAACCAATTCTCTTTAGAAATTTTTTCAACCATATCTTCTGCACCAACATAGTCAGCACCAGCCTTCTTAGCTTCTTCTGCATGAGTCTTAGTAACAACTAAAATTCTCTTAGTCTTACCAGTTCCATGAGGAAGTGTAAAAGAACTTCTTACTTGTTGATCACTCTTAGTAGTATCAATATTTAAGTTAAGTGCAACTTCTACAGTTTCATCAAATTTTCTTTTTGAAAGAGACTTTACTAATTGAGTCGCTTCTAAAGGTTGATATAATTTATTCTTATCAACTTGGTTAAAAGCTTCCACATAAGCACGTCCACGACGTTTCATAATATCCCTCCTTTATGTGGTATTTGGATTATTTATTCTACTCGACTTATAATAAATCTAATTATTCTTCTGATTGATCTTTTTGTTCTGTTGACTCTACTTCTGGAACTTCTGCCTGAGCCATAGCCTTAGCTTCTTGTTCCATCATTTCAAGAGACTCTTCTAACTTAGCAGCTTCTACTTGAGCCTCTTTAGCTTCTTCTGCTTGAAGAGCTAACTCTGCATCATTAAGTCCTTTAACAGCTATACCCATATTTCTAGCAGTACCTGCCACTATTTTCATAGCTTGTTCGATTGAATTAGTATTCAAATCTGGTAACTTAATCTCAGCAACTTGTCTTAATTGCTCTTTTGTAATAGTTGCTACTGTATCATTAGCGCCCTTAACACCACCTTTTTGAATTCCAGCTACTTTTAATAAAAGTGAAGCTGCTGGTGGAGTCTTTAATACAAAATCAAATGTTCTATCCTCATAAACACTAACTTCACATGGAATAATATCTCCCATTTTGTCTCTAGTTGCGTCATTATATCTAGTACAAAATTCTTGTAAGTTAATTCCTAAAGGACCAAATATTGTTCCTACTGGTGGAGCTGGTGTAGCTTTACCTGCAGGTATTTGTATTTTTACTACTTTAGTAACTTTCTTTGCCACGAAAAACACCTCCTATTAATTTAATCGTATGTTTTTTGCGAGTGGTTAAAATGATAATCCAAGTGTCTCCCACTTATTTGTTACATAATAAATATATAACTACGGCTCTAATAATATCACAAAAACTTAAGAGTTACAAGCACTTTTCCTTATTTTAACACTACTTAAGACTTAAAGACTTAGCGTCTTTTTCTAAAATTTCTGCATCATCTATGTTTATTACTTCATGCATATATGGAATATCTGGTATAGGCTTACTATAATCAGAAAGACGAACAACTAACTCTCTTAAATTTCTAAAAGTCTCTAACACCTCAGCATATGAATCAAATTGATACATATTTATCCCTGAACTTAAAATAAATCCTAATGAGTTTAAAAACTCAATTAAATAACTAAGCCTATCATTATTTCTACTAGCTATGTACTCCTCTCCTCTGTAATCATAATAATTTTTAGTTAAAATAGGAAAATATGGACTTTCAATCCCACCTACTTGTACACTATCAAAATCTATAAAATTAGGATGCATATCAATACCAATGTCATTATATTCAAAATGAACATTTGCAAAATTAGCATCTGAAATAATTATATCTTCTGGTCTTTCATGTAATTGTTGCATACCCTTTGAAGCACTTTCTAGTGCAGAAAAATACTGTTTAACTCTATTAGGCATTCCTGAAAGATCATGTAAAGAAATACTTGGCTTTAATAATCTCATACCATATCCTCTTAAGCTTAATTTAAAATTAGCACATGACTCCACAAGTTCCTCAGGTAAAACTGCTATATCTAAATCTTTAATTTCTCCTAAAATATTTAACCTGCGATAAGTATCAACAAGATTATATTTAAGACATTTAGTAAAAATTTTATAAAATTTATTCTGTTTATAATAAAAGTTAGCAAAAGTACTATAACCACTCTTATGAAGAGCTGATTTCATTAACTCTTTATAATCAATACTTTTCATTATATTTATATCCCCCTTTTTATTTATAAGATAATGTTACATTATCACCTTTCATTTTAATTAAATACTCTCTTGAAATATTTAAATATATATATGCACTTATTCCTGTTAAATTAAATATCTGAGCTTCAGTAATATCATTTATATAAATATTAGCCAAAACCGCTAATGCTATATTACCACCATAAATAGAAGCTAATTCTTCATATTCATATGTTCTAGATAAATAATTTATTAACTTTAAATCACTTACTTGTATACCAGTCATTTTACTTTTAGCTTTATATAAACGTTTTCTAATCTTCTCAAAAGTATCATTTATAATTTCATTTTCTTCTCCAATTAATGAATCATAACTTAGATCTTTTCTAAACTTTTTATTTAATAACTCTTTTAACTCTAAAGATTCTGCGTCAATTTGAATATCTATCTCTTCTTTACTAAAAAATATTGGAAAATAATCATAAAACGGTCTATAAAGTTTTTCTTTTTTCTCTTTTAATTTCTTTTTAATTCTTGGAACTATATAAACAAATAAATACTTTCTTTCATAAGATGTAATACTATCTCTTCTATCTTCATCATAATTTTCACCATATGCACGCTTTAATAGTTTTTGACATTTATTATTTATATATGTATTAACTGTATTTATTATTCTTAGTCTAAATTCCTCTTCACTTTCTCCATCTGTTCTATATCCTTCAAACAAAGAATAAAAAGGTTTTAATGGTCTACTCTTAACTCCTTGTAATCTCTTTATTAATCTTTTTCTTTGAAGAGCACTAACTATAGACTGAATTTCATTAGGTAAAACTAAATATTTACGAGATAAATTCTCACTAAAAACTTTAAAATAATATGCACTAAGAGCATCATCCTCACTAATAGTATCTAGAAGTCGATCTTTAGAATATCCTGAAAATAAATCTTCTATTCCAACTATAATATATCCATCTTTTAACTGCTTTAATCTGCGTTTCATAACTTTTGTAACATTATAATGAAAGTAATCTTTTTCTTCTTCAGTTAAATCTTTTTTAAATTCTGTATCTACTAAACTTTCTCCTAATTTTTTATAAGTTATCTCTTTTTGTTTATCATCCAATGTAGAAAAAATAGCATCTATTTCTTCTTTAGAATATTCTCCATTATTGCTAAGTAATGTATAAAAATCAACATATTTTATACCATAATTTCCATTTAAATCATTATTTTTAAGATTACTTTCTATAGAACTTAAAGCATACCTAATAAGTTCTATCTCTTTTGGTGGGAATATTTCTCTTAATTCTTTTCTATCATCTAATACAAAACTTAATCTTATTTTAGCCTGTATTTTATAACTACTATTATTAAAAACCATAAGAACATCTGAAGAATCATATTGAGAAAAATAATCAGTAAGTCTTGGCTTATATATTAAACCTGAATCAATTGCGTCTCTAATACTTTCTATTCCTAATCTAACATTTTTTTGTTTTTTAGATAATGTCCCTAAAACATAAGCTTTATAAATAGCATTATAATAAAATCTTCTAACTACTTTTAAAGCTACATCTACTTCTTCTTTACCAGCGCCTATAAAAAGATTATAAAATTCTTCATTAAATCCCATAATTAACCCCCCATAACATCTAAGATTATACCATATTTGTAACGAAAAATCTAGACTTAATTTTGTACAAAAAGAAAAAACACCTATGTGTTCTCTTAATTTAAAGATAAAATAGCATTATTACCTTTAATTTGTTCTAAATATTCTCTTGAAATATCAAGATATATATGTGCATTAACACCAGTTAAATTAATTATTTCTTTCTCACTAATATCATTAATATATAAATTACTTATAACTGCAACCGCTATATTAGCCCCATACTCCGATGCTAAATCATAATATTCTTGTGTCTTAGTCATTTCATGAATAATTTTTAGACTAGGTACACTTATACCAGTACTCTTACTTTTCATTTTATATATACGTTTTTTTACAGAATTAATTATATCAAATAATTTTTTCTCTTCAAGTGTAGTTAAAGAACCCCATACTTTCTGTTCATCCAAATTCTCTCCATATTTTCTTCTTAAAACTAGTAAATGATCATTATTTAAAGTACTAACGCCATAATTTATTTCATCTCTACTAAAAAATATTGGAAAACATTCAATAAATGGTTTATATAGTCTCTCTTTCTTTTCTTCTTCTAATCTTAATTTAATTCTAGGTGTTATATAACTAGACAAATATCTTCTTTCATAAATTGTAATTCTATCTGCTCTCTCTTCATCATAATTTTCACCATATGCTCTTAAAAGAATATCTTGACAATAACTATTTAAAACTCTACTTGCAACAGTTCTAACTCTCAAATAAAATTCTTTTTCACTTTCCCCTTCTGTTCTTTCTCCTTCAAACAAAGAATAAAAAGGTTTTAATTGAGTTCTCTTAAATCCCTGTAATCTTTTTTCTAGTCTCTTCCTTTGAACAATACTAACTATAGACTGAATCTCATTAGGTAAAACTAAACGCTTACGAGATAAATCTCCTCCAAAAACTTTAAAATAATATTCACTAAGAACGTCTTCCTCACCAATAGTAAATAGAAGTTGATCTTTAGAATATCCTGAAAACAACTCTTCTATTCCAACTACAATATATCCATCTTTTAACTGCTTTAATCTGCGTTTCATAACTCTTGTAACATTATAATAAAAGTAATTTCTTTCTTCTTCAGTTAGATCTTCTTTAATTTCCGTATCTACTAAACTTTTTCCAAATTTTTTATAAGACACCTCTACTTGTTTATCATCCAATGTAGAAAAAACAGCATCTATCTCTTCTTTAGAATATTCTCCATCATTACTAAGTAATGTATAAAAATCAACATATTTTACACCTAAATTTTTATCAACATCACCTGATTCTAAACTTTTAACAATCATCTTTAAAGGATGTAGTGCAGATGGTTTAGAATTAGGTGGAAAAACTTCTCTTAGTTCTTTTGTATCATCTACAACAAACATTTTTCTTATTAATCCTTGATGAGTCTTAATAGAATTATTAAAAAGATTAATAACATCTTCACTTCTATATTTTGATAAATAATCAGTAAGTCTTGGCTTATAAATTTCACCTAACTCTATCTTTTTTGCTATAACATTTATAACCTCTCTTACTACTTCTGATTCTGGTGATAAAATGTCATAAACAAAAGCTTTATAAAGCACTCTAAGTTGACTCTTTCTAATTATTTTTAAAGCTACATTTACTTGCTCTTTACTATATAGAGGAAAATTATCATAAAATTCTTGTCCTAATTCCATATATTAATACAATGCCAATCTAGCATTATCTCCTTTCATTTGTTCTAAATACTCTCTTGAAATATTAAGATATATACGTGCATTAACACCTGTTAAATTAAGTATTTGCTTCTCACTAATGCTATCAATATATAAATTACCTATAACTGCAACCGCTATATTAGCCCCATACTCTGATGCTAAATCTTCATATTCTTGTGTCCTAGTCATTTCATAAATAATTCTTAAATTAGCTACACTTATACCAGTACTCTTACTTTTATTATTAAATAATTTCTTTTTCATTTTATTTATTATAAAATTTGCATTTCTTGCTTCATCTATAGTCAAATCTCCATATCTAGCTGGAGTAGATAAATCTCTTCCATACTTCAACCTAAGAATTTCTTTTTCTTCTTCTAATAATGAATTAAATAACATATCTATTTCACTTCTACTAAAAAACATTGGAAAAGAATCATAAAAAGGTTTATAAAATCTTACAACTTCCTCTTCTCCTAACTTTTTCTTAATTCTTGTAATAACATAACAAAACAGAAATGATTTTTCTTTTATATTAATACCCTTACGATTCAAATCATCATCATTTTCTCCATAAGCTCGATTAAGTAAATCTTTATACCTAGGATTTAAATATTTTAAACAAACATAATCAATTCTTGAATGAAATTCTTCTAAAGTCTCTCCTTCTCTTTGATATCCTTCAAATAAAGAATAAAAAGGAGGCAAAGTTACATTTATATTATTTATTAATTTCTCATAAAATGTCGGAGAAACAATAGACCTAACATTATCAGGTAAAGATACATACATACGATTAAGATCTTGATTAAAAACACGATAATAATAATCCTTAGTTTCAGTTCTCATATCAATAACATTCTTTAATTCATTCATACTATAAAGTTCAAATACATCCTCTAAACCAACTAATACATAACCATTACTCAATTTTTCCAATCGTTCCTTTATTATTCTAACAATATAATTAAAAGCTCTGGTATCTTTAAATGTAAACTCTTGAGAAGATTTTTGATTAGAAACACCAAGACTTAGTCTTCTATTAAGTAATTCTTTTTGTTTATCACTTAAAGTAGAAAATACTGAATCTATCATTTCAATAGAATACTTCTTTAAAGGATCTATTATTCTATAAATATCAATTGCATAGTCAACATATATCTTACTCAAATCTCCTCTTTCAAGAGATTTTCCCATTCCATAAAGTAAATTATGCCCAACATGATTGTCATTAGGTGGAAAAACTTCTCTTAACTCTTTAGTATCATCAACTACAAATCTTTTTCTTAAATCTTCTTTTTGCCTATTAGTAGCATTATTAAATAAAGTCATTACATCTTCACTTGGATATTCTGAAAAATAAGACGTAAGCTTAGGTTTAAATATAAGCCCCCATTCTATTCTATCCCTAACAGCTTGTAAAGCTAAAATAACATCTTCACTATCACGTGGTATTTTATTTAACTCATATGCTTGATATAAAACATATGTAAATGTTTTTCTACCCAATTTTAAAGCAACATCAACATGCTCTCGTTTATATTTTTTAAAATTATCATAAAATTCTTTTCCAAATTCCATAATTATCCCCCAATCAATAAAATAATAACATATATTACCCAGAAAATCCAGACTTTATTTTGTACAAAATTAAATATTTAGCTTAAGCTCATCTCCCTTAATACGAGTTAAATACTCTAAAGAAATACTTAAATATATACTAGAATCAATTCCCGTAAGAAGAACAATTTCTCTCTCTGTAATATTATTAAAGTATATATTAGCTATAACTGCTACTGCTACATTAGCACCATATTCTGCTTCTAAATCCTTATACTCTTCTGTTTTAGTTAAATCATCTATTATTCTTAAACTTAAAGTACTAATACCAACAATAGAACTCTTTATTTTAAAAACTCTTTTAACTAATTCGTTAATAGCTTCACAAAATAATCGTTCCTCTGTTGCAGATAAAACTATAAAGTTACCCTTATTATATAAATCATCTATATATCTAAGACTTATAATATCTCTTAAATGAATAGGTAAAGAATAATACCCTAGATTTATATCACTCTTACCAAAAAACATTGGAAAATAATCAGTAAATGCTTTATACTTACTTCTCTCTAAATCTATCTTAGCCTTTATTCTTGGAACTATATAACTATATAAAATATCCAAACTATCTTCATCACATTCATTCAAACTATCAAAATTATCTCCATAGAACTTTCTTAAAATATCTAAATGTTTTAAATTTAAATACTTATAAGAAATATTTTTAATATTTAAATTAAAAATATCAGAGTCTTCACTATCCAATCTATAAGAAGAAAACATTGAATAAAAAGGCATTAATTTCTTCCTTGAATTATACTTTCTATTTTTTAATTTTTCTCTTTGTCTCTTCATTTTATTATAAGCACTCTCTAACTTCAATCTCTGCTTTTTACTAACACCATTACTAATGTCATTTGAAGGTGCTAAACACTTACGAGATAAATCCTCACCAAAAATCCCAAAATAATAGCTCCTTAAATCTTCTTTACTAGTAATTACTTCTCTTAATTCATCTAATGGCATTGTAGAAAATATATCTTCAACACCAACAACTACATAACCATTTTGTAATTTTTCTAAACGATACTTTATAACTTTATAAACATTACTAAAATTTCTATTTTCTTCTTTAGTTAAGTCTTCATTAAGTAAACTTAAACTCTCAAGCTTTTTATAAAAAATAGCTTTTTGTAAACTATCCAAAGTCAAAAAAACTGCATCTATACCTTCTTTAGAATAAACTCTTTCTCTATCTATCATTGAATAAATATCTATTTTTCTTCCAAAGTATCTATCTAAATCCCCACTTCTAAGTGCAGACACTAAAAAATTAATAGCATAATCACAAGCACTAACATCATGTGGTGTTAACTCTTCCTTTAACTCTTTTACATCATCTAATACAAATCTTTTTCTTAAATTCATCTGCATTCTATTTGTACAATTATTAAAAACTTGAACAACATGCTCACTTTTAAACTTTGACATATAATCCGTAAGTCTTTCTTTATATATCTTTCCTCTTATAATTAAATCCTTTAATGCTAGAATAGCATATAAAACTTCTTTCGAATCCTTCTCTACACTACCCAAAACAAAAGCTTCATAAATTAACTTAGAAAATCTCTTACTTGCTATTTTCAAAGCTACATCTACTTCTTCTTTACTAAATTCTATAAAATTATCATAAAAATCCTGTCCCAAAATCATAATTCCCCCATTTATTAAGATAAATAATAACACACTTAGTACTAAAAAAGCAACAAAAAAAGAATAACTATTAAAAGCTACCCTAATTTTTACTTATTTGTACAATATCAACTTCTACTGGAGTCTCTTGTCCAAATAAATCTATTAATACATTTAATTTTTGATTATCTAAATCTATAGTTTGAACACGACCAAACATTCCTTTAAATGGACCATCAATTATTGTTACAGAATCACCTTCAGCTAAATCTGTTTCGACATCAATTCTACTTAAACCTTCTGCTTGAAGTATTTTATCTATTTCTTGAGGAAGTAATGGTGTTGGTTTTGCTCCTTTACCACTAGATCCAATAAAGCCTGTAACTCCTGGTGTATTACGTACAACATACCAAGCTTCATCACTCATAACCATTTCCACTAAAACATATCCAGGAAACATTTTCTTAGTTTTCTCTTTCTTAACTCCATCTTTAATCTCAACTTCTTTAGTCTCAGGAACAATAACTCTAAAAATATTATCCTCCATTCCCATAGACTCAGTTCTCATAAGTAGATTTTCTTTAACTTTACTTTCATGACCTGAATAAGTATTAACAACATACCACAACTTTTGCTCTTCCATTATCCCACTAATCCTTTCACAAATGTAAATACTAAATCTAATCCATAAAAATATACTCCAAAAAATACCATTAAGAAAAGTACAACTCCTGAATACTTAGCCATACTCTTAGCACTAGGCCAACGCACCATCTTAGATTCCTGTTTTATTCCTTTAAAAAATGCTTTAATCTTCTTCATTAAGTCCTCCATAAAAAAAACACTACTCTGTGTGTAACTAGAATATACCACACTTAAACAACTTTTTCAATATAAAATTACTTTTAACTACTTAACAATCTCCCCTTGCCAATCGCTTATACCTCCAATATTTATTACATCTGTAAATCCCATCTTAGCAAGCGTATCACTAGCCAAAGCACTCCTACCTCCTGACTGACAATAAACAAGTATAGTCATCTCTTTATCATCGGTTACTTTACTTAAAAAATCACTTTCAATATCTCCAAGAGGTAAATTAATAGCATTAAGTATATGCCCACTTGTATATTCAATTTCCTCTCTAACATCTAAAATAATAACATCTTTACCACTATTGATAATCTCTTCTGCTTCATTACTACTAATAGTCTTATATGAAACATCTTCATTATTATTACATCCACAAAATAAAACTAAACACATTAAAATTACTAAAAACTTTTTCATTTTACCTCTTAACTATCTCCTCATTTAAAATTTTAGAAGCAACTCCTGGATTAGCCTTACCACCACTCGCCTTCAAAACTTGTCCTACAAAAAATCCTATAATATTGGTTTTACCACTCTTATAAGTCTCTAATTGACTAGGATTCTCATCCAATACTTTATTAACAATATCTCTAATCAAATCAGGATCACTAATTTGTTCCATACCTTTTTCTTTAACGATTTCACTTGGAGACTTCTCTTCCTCCAAAACACTAGCAAAAACTTCCTTAGCCTGTTGGCTACTTATTTTACCACTCTTAACCATATTAATAAGTTCTACTAACATTTCTGGAGTTAAATATACTTCCTCTATTGTTTTATTATTAGTATTCATAAACCCTAAAAGTCTAGTAGTCATCCAATTAGCAGCATCTTTTGCGTCTCCACCTAAAGAAAGAACACTCTCAAAAAAATCACTAATTGCTTTTTCTCTAACTAAAGTCCTAGCATCTTTTGAATTAACTCCTAAACTTATATATTTAAGTTCCCTTTCATATGGTAAAGCTGGAATTTCTTTTCTAATTTCATCCAAAAATTCTTTATCAAGTTTTACTACTGGAATATTAGGTTCAACATAAAACTTATAATCTATCGCATCAACTTTTTCTCTCATAGAAACAGTAACTTTTTCATCATCTACCCATCTACGAGTTTCCTGTTTAACCTGTCCTCCACTTTCTAATATTTCTCTCTGTCTTTCCATCTCATAAAGAATAATTTCTTTAACACTATTAAATGAGTTAATCCCTTTTATTTCAGCACGTACCCCAAGTTCAGTATCAGTTTCTTTCATCATAGAAATATTAACATCAACTCTTAATTGTCCTTTATCACTTGACGCTTCACTAACATCAATATACTTAATAATACTTCTTAAACTTTCTAAAAACTCTATAACAGTCTTTTCATCATTAAATACTGGATCTGTTACTATTTCAACTAAAGGTATACCAGCACGATTATAATCAAGTAAACTATACCCGTCATAATGATCCATATTAGCAGTATCTTCTTCTAAATGTAACTGATGAATAGTACATTTCTTTTCTTCACCATTAAAATTAATAGTCAAGTGTCCATTACGTCCAAAAGGCTTAGTCATTTGTGTTAACTGATAACCTTTAGGTAAATCAGGATAATAATAATTCTTTCTATCAAATTTAACTATATCTGGTACCTCACAATTAAGTGCCATTGCAAGTTTTAATGCTTTTCTTATAGCTTCTTTATTAGGAAGTGGCAAAATTCCAGGAAAAGCTAAATCTATAACACTTATATTTTCATTAGGCACTTTAGAATAAGTATTCTTACTACCTGAAAACATCTTAGATTCTGTATTAAGTTCACAGTGAACTTCTAATCCTATAACAGCTTTATACATGTTTTTCACCGTCCATTTCTTCATCATAAATATCAATATGTAAATTTATCTCTTCTTCAGTTGGTAATGATTCTAATATGCTTTTTTCTAATTCATAAGAAGACACACCAATAGGAGCATTAACACTTTCTAATGACCACTCTACTGATAACCTATCTTTTTCACGACACAAAAGAAGTCCAATAGTTTCATTGTCATTTTCCTTCTTTAACACTTTATTAACAGCTGTTACATAAAAACTCAACTGTCCTACAAATTCTGGTTGAAATTTAGTATTTTTAAGTTCCACCACAACATAACATCTCAAATCTAAATGATAAAAAAGTAAATCTACGTAATAATCATTATCTTCTGTACTAATCTTATATTGATTTCCTACAAAACTAAAACCTTTACCAAATTCTAATAAAACATCTCTTATTCTATTTACCATACTTTCTTCTAATTCTTTTTCAATATATTTATCTTTTAATAAAGGTAAATTAAAAATATATGGATCTTTTTGTAAATCATTTGCTAAATCACTTTGCGGATTTATTAAAGCATTTTTAAAATTATTTTCTTTTCTTACTGCTGCTTTTCTTTCATATAAACCCAAATCTATTTGATGATCTAATACTACTTTTGACCAATTTGAGTTAATTGCTTCATTGGCATACCAAATTCTTTTTTCTCTATCTTTTATTTTTTCAATAAGTATATTATTATGTGTCCAAGGTAATTTTGCCACCGCTGGTGGCAAAATTCCATCATTTTCATATTCAAGATAAAATCTTTTCATTCTTCTAAGATTTCTCGCAGAAAATCCTTTAGAATTAGGATAATCTATTTTTAATTCTATTTCCAATTCTTGAATAAATTTACTTCCCCATTTAGATTTTTCATTTATTATCTTACCTATATTAAAATACATATTTATCAGTCTAACGTTAGCATCACTCATAACTAAAGTTTGAGTTTTTGAAATTTCATTCTTTATTTCTAGTATAGTATCCTTAAAGTCTCTATCCAATATTTTCACCTCCAGCACACACATCTTTAATACCAATAACACTTTCAAGTTTAAAAGCAATATTTAAACAACTCGCGTCCTCTCTCTGCGGACAAGTTAAATTAATACCTACTGGCATATTACTAACATATCCCATAGGAAAAGTAATACTAGGGTATCCTCCAAAATTACCAATTGCTAAATGATTATCAAGAAGTAAATAATCACTTCCTAATCTATCAGTTTCTTCATCAGGATTAATTTTAGGCGCAATACCTCCAGCTGGCAAAATAAGTCCATCATATTCTTTAAATAAAAGATTCATTTTTTCTACTATCATTCTTCTAGCTCTCTTAGCATTTAAAAATAATCTCTCTTGATTCTCTCTTTGAAGAATATAACTTCCAGTAATAAATCTTCTCTTTATCATTTCTGAAAAACCTTTAGTTCTAGTATTAAACATAACTTCTCTAGGTGAATTACCTTGTTCTCTACTACCAAATATAAACCCAGTTAAATTAGAATTATTACTAGTTGCTTCAGCACAAGAAATAATAAAATAAATAGGATATAAACATTCTAATAATTTCTTATCAAAACTTACCTCTTCTACTATTACTCCTTCACTTCTAAATTTATCTATATTTTCTTTAAATATTTTTATTACTTCTTTATTTTCTTCAGTACTTACTGATTCTACTATTTCTTTAATATAAAATAATTTTTTCTCCTTTATATCTTTATCTAAAGTATCTACATATTTTATATCTTCATCTGGTAAACTTGTCATATCAAGTTCATCATAACCTTTTAATACATCCGTAACATAAGTAATATCTTTTACATTTCTAGCAAATATTCCTACATGATCTAAACTTGATGCAAAAGGAAAAAGACCAAATCTACTTATTCTTCCATATGTTGGTTTAAACCCTACAATACCACATAAACTAGCGGGCTTTCTTACAGAATCTCCTGTATCACTTCCTATAGAAAATGGTACTATACCTAAACTAACAGAAGCAGCAGAACCAGCACTACTTCCTCCAGAAATTCTAGTAGTATCCCAAGGATTCCTTACAATACCAGTATGTCCCGTAAGACCACTTCCTCCCATCGCAAGTTCATCTAAAACTGTTTTACCAATTAAAATAGCACCTGCCTCTTTTAATTTTTTATAAACTGTACTATCAAATACAGGAACATAATCTTTTAAAATATTACTGCTACCTGTTGTTAAAATACCAGAAGTAGAAAAATTATCCTTTAATGCATAAGGTATACCACTTAAAACACTAGAACCACCACTACATTCACACTTATCCATAATACTAACAAATGCATTAACACTCTCTTGACTCTTCGAAGAAGCCTCCATTGCTGAATTAAATAAGTCACAAGCATTCACAACCCCTTCATCTAGTTCTTGTCTTAATTCATCTATATTTTTACCCATAATCATTATGCCACCACCTTTGGAGTTTTAACACATCCATCTTTCACATCTTTACTATTCTTTAAAGCGTCTTCTCGTGCTAAACTCATATTAACTTTATCTTCTCTTAAACAAGCACTTTCGAGAGGAAAAGGAAAGTCCATTGGTTCATAATTACTTATTCCTTCTATATTTTCAATTAATTCTACTTGTTTTAATAAAATATCAAATTCTCCCATTAAAGTTTTATATTCACTTTCATCCATATCAAACTCTAAATCATTAGCATATTTTTTTAATTTATCTTTATCCATAACATGCCTCCATCACAAAAAATGATATCATAAAAAAAAGAAAGTAACAATTACTAACTCTTTAAATTTCTTACTTTATTTACAGTATCTCCACTAAGCAAATAAGATTCACTAATAATAATATCTACACCTTTATCCTTTATTTTATTAAAACTTTCTTCGTTAATTCCACCATCAACACTAATTTTAACATTTAAATTATCTTCAATTATTTTCTTTTTCAAAACCTCAATTTTATAAATAACACTATCCATAAACTTCTGACCACTTACACCAGGTTCAACACTCATAATAAGAACTAAATCAATGTAGTGGAGCATATCAAATAAAATACCTACACTAGTTCCAGGCTTTATACTAATCCCCACCTTAATACCATTATTTTTAATATGATTAATAATATCCATGTGATTTTTAACAGCTTCATAGTGGAAAGTTATATATTCAGTATTAAGCATACTAAAACTATCTATATACTTGGTAGGATTTGCAACCATCAAATGAATATCCAAAGGCTTAGAAGTATATGTACTAAATTTTTCCACATCACTAATACTAAAACTTTTCTCACTAACAAATTTTCCATCAGCTATATCAACATGTATAAAATCAATACCTGATTTATTATATATTTCTATACTTTCCTTAGGATTATGATTTAAAAATGAACCACTAACTAACATAAATCACCTCACTTCCTTAATTAATTTAAGATAACTTTCATATCTACTTTTCATAATTTTGCCTTCATCCACAGCTTTTATAACATAACATCCATCACTCTTAACATGATTACATGTATTATATTTACAATTAAAACCAAATTCTATAAATCCATTCGCAATATCCTGTTTTTCTAAATCAAGTTCCAAAGAACTAAATCCAGGCGTATCTGCAATTAGTGAATTTCCAACATGTATAAGCTCTACTAACCTGGTAGTATGTTTACCACGCCCTAAAGCTTCACTAACTTCTCCAGTTTTCAAATTTAAATTTTTATCTATCTTATTAAGAAGAGTTGACTTACCAGCACCAGTCTGTCCTGCTAAAGCTATAACAGCTCCTTCCATCTCTTTTTTAATCTTTCTTACATCTTTATTTTTATAAACTTTATATCCAATCTTTTTATAATACTTAAGAGCTTTCTTTACTTCTTTAAGCTCCTTTTTATCACATAAATCAAGCTTAGTAATAATAATAACTGGTTTTATATTATTAAACTCACTAAGTACCAAAAATTTATCAAGTAAATAAGTACTAAACTTAGGCAAATGAGTACTCACTACTATAAATAACTTATCTATATTAGAAACTAAAGGTCTTATTAAAGTATTTTTCCTCTCTAACACATCTTCAATAGTATTAGTATCTTTATTAAATAAAACGTTATCACCAACAGTTAATTTAAAATTCTTTAACTTTCCTCTTACTGAACAGAAGAAAGCACTGTTACCTTCCATAACAGTGTATAAATCTTTATTAATACTTGTAATTTTTCCAATATTATTATTCTCTTTCTTCATCATCTTCTTCTGGTATAATATCTCCAACTACTCCAGGCACCTCAGGTTCCCTTGTAACAGTAATTGTCAATTTAATTCCTTCCACAACATCACTTTCTGCCGGTCTACTTTGTTTAGTAATAGTACCAGCTGGTAAAATTGAATTTTCTACTTCTTCTATATCTAAAGTTAAATTATATTTCTTAGCAAACTCTTTAACTTGATCCACTGTATATCCATTAGTAAAATCTGGATAAACTACTTTTACCTCAGGAATATAAAGTGTAATAGAACTTCCATACTTAACTGTCTCTCCTACTTTAGGACTTATATCTATAACAGTATCAGCCTCTTTATTATCACTTTCTTTTACTTCTTTTTTCTCAACAACTACATTACATCCATATTTAGTTTCTAACTTTGTTTTAACTTCTATATAATTACTTCCAATATAACTTTCATCTATCTCAAAACTTGCATCACCACTTGATAAATAAATACACACCTTTTTACCAGGTTTAGCCTTAGTACCAGCTTCTGGACTAGTTTTAACTGCAAATTCTTCTTTTATATCATCACTTGGAATATATTTATATTCCTCTTCTTCTCCACATGTTACAACAAATCCAGCTTCTGTAAGCTTATTACTAGCATCTACTGCACTTAAATTAGATACATCAGGTATTTCTATAGGCTTTTCCTCAGTTAAAGTAGGTAACAAAAATATAACCACAGCAGTAATAACTACTAAACCTGTAAAAATACTTGCAAGTATTATTAATAACTTATTTTGTTTTTGACTTTCTTGTTTTTCTATTCTTTTCATATCTTCTTTTCTAGCCTGCTCTTGACGGCTTACCTCCTTAGCAGCATTATCTAAAACCCTAGTACTATCCATATCTGTTTCTGAATACTTATATACATATGGTTTTTCATTTATTCTAGCTTCATCCATAGCAGTTATAATATCTTGATGCATCTCCCTTGCATCTTTATATCTATTCTGCGGATTCTTAGCTGTAGCTCTAAGTATAATATTCTCTATTGTCTGCGGTAACTCTGGTAATTTCTTTCTAATACTTGGAAGTGGTTCTTTCAAATGCTTAAGTGCTATTTCTACAGCATTATCTCCTTTATATGGTACCCCTCCAGAAAGAAGTTCATACATTAAAATACCCATAGAATAAATATCGCTTCTAATAGTTGAACCCTTTCCATTAGCTTGTTCTGGTGGCAAATAATGAACACTTCCCATAACTGAATTAGTTTGAGTTAACTGTGTACTATTTAATGCCATAGCAATACCAAAGTCTGTTATTTTTATAAGTCCATTCTCTAAAATCATAATATTTTGAGGTTTAATATCTCTATGAATAATATAAGAATCATGCGCATGAGCCATACCATCAGTAAGCTGTCCCATAATATCTATAACCTCTGTAATAGTTAAGCTTCCTCTTTTCTTCAAAAGCTGCTTTAATGTTCTACCCTCAACATATTCCATAACTATATAATATTGTCCATCATCTTCACCAACATCATACATTTCCACAATATTAGGATGATTTAAACTACTGGCACTAAGAGCTTCTCTTTGAAATCTTCTAACAAACTTCTCATCATTTGCAAGATCTCCACGTAATACTTTTACAGCAACATTTCTATCAAGAATGGTATCATAAGCTAAATACACATTAGCCATTCCACCTTCACCAATAGTTCTTATAATTGCATACCTATCATTTATTTTAGTACCCTTAATTATCACTACTTTTCACCAACCTCATCTAAATAAGCAATTGAAATATTATCATTTCCCCCTCTTAAATTACTCTTAATAATTAATTTATCAACCTTTTCTTCTATATCTAATTCTTCATCATTTAATACTTTTTCTATCTGTTCTTTAGTAACCATATTAGTTAAACCATCACTACATAAAAATATACCATCTACATTATTCTCAACATCAAAAATATCTATCTCTACTTTTGGTGCTGCTCCTAATGCTCTCATTAAAACATTTTTCTGTGGATGATTTACTGCATCCTCTGGTCTTAACTCTCCTGTCTCTACTAATATATTAACAAGTGTATGATCTTTAGTTACTTTATATAATTTACCATTTTTATAAACAAAACCACTTGAATCTCCAATATTAGCAAAAACTAAATAATCCTTTGTTAAAATCGCACATACTAAAGTCGTACCAAGACCTGTAGAATCAACATGCTCCTCTGCATAGTTAATTATACTAGTATTAACCTCTTCAATTATTTCTTTTAACCATGTAATTGCATCTATTTTATCACCTAAAGAACTCATTTTCTGAAAACGTGTACCAATATGTGTAACAGCCATAGAACTAGCAACCTCTCCAGCTCTATGTCCTCCCATTCCATCTGCTACCATTAAAAGATAGTCATTATTAAAATTTTTCACTATAGTAACACTATCTTCATTATGACTTCTAACCTTACCTGGATCTGTTTGATAATGTGCAAGCATAACTACACACCTCTTTCTTAAATCTATTTATAACTAATACCAAGTATACCACAAAAAATCTTATTTTTAAATAAAACAAACATTAAGAATGTAAATCTAACTGTAACTTTTTACCTTAATATACAATTTTCTTGCACTTGACCAAGTCCTGTTTTATCAGTTGGAACTATCTTAATTACATTAGTGCGACTATCAAAAATTCCTTTAGAATAATAAACTGTTGTATTATATGTAACTTCATAATTATGCCCCTTTATAAAATCTTTATTAAAATCAGATGAATTAAGTGATACCTTATTCAGCAAAACACAAAAAGTACTTCTGTTCGCGTGTGCGTTTAAAATTAAACTAGAGTTTTTTCTCTAGTTACTTTTTTAGTTTCCTGTTAACGATCGGAATCGACGACTTTTTCAAACATAATTTCTTATGTAATCTAATTGTACCATAACATAATTCTATAAAGTCAAACAAAACATAACAATAATTACCATTCTAATCTATATAGATCTCATTAATATACTCAATAAAATAAAGTGGAATATTAATTATTTTTCCATCTTTACTTAAATTATTTAATGAAAATCTAAAAGATATTTCATTATCATTTTTAGCATTATACTTTGTTAAACTATTATGATTAGTACTTTTATCTGATTTTACTTCTATAGGAATTATTTTATTATTTCTTTGCATTACAAAATCAATTTCATTTCTATCAAAAGTATAATAATTAAGTGATTCATCTAATAAATAATTTAATGTATTAATAACATAATTTTCTGTAAAAGAACCTTTAAATTCTTCAAATAATTTATTACCTTCTAAAACAATTTTACTATCTAAATTAGACATTCTTCTTAAAAGTCCCACATCATTCATATAAATTTTAAAAGCAGATAAATCTTGATATGCTTTTAAAGGAAAAGCACATTTATTTACTAAATAACACTTAGAAATTAAATTAGCATCATTTAACCAATTTAATGCTCCTTCATATTCTCTAGCACGAGCACCTTCTTTAACTACTTGATACAAAAATTTTTTATTTTCTCTTGCTAACTGTGATGGTATTCCATTCCATATTAATGATATTTTATTCGCTTCTTTTGCATCAGTATGTTTTGAAAAATCACTTTCATAAGAATCTAAGATATTTTTTTGGATTTTATTTACTTTTTCTATATCCTTATCATTAATCCAACTATATACTGTTTCTGGCATTCCACCTATAATATAATAAATTTTTAATTTTTCTATTAATCTATTTTCAAATATCTTAGGAATTTCACTTATCTGTTTAGTTTTTCTCATAACTTCAACTAAATTTTCTGAATCATCAGCTATTAAAAATTCACTAAAAGTCATTGGATATAAATTTAAAAAATCTACTTTGCCTACTGGAAAAGATGTTTTTGAAAGTCTTATACCTAAAAGAGAACCAGCACAAGCAACATGATATTCACTCGCTTCTTCACAAAAATACTTTAATGAATTTAGTGCATTAGGACATTCCTGTATTTCATCAAAAATAATTAATGTCGTATTTGGATTTATTTTTTTACCATTTGCTAAAGATAATTGCTCAATAATTCTTTTAGGATCTTTAGTATTTTTAAATAATTCAATTAGTCCATCACCATGATCAAAGTTAAAATAAGCCACATTATCATAATATTTTGAACCAAAATCTTTTAAAATATATGTTTTACCAACCTGTCTCGCTCCTTTTAAAATCAAAGGTTTTCTATCTTTACTATTTTTCCAATTAATTAATTTTTCAGTTATAAATCTTTGCATAATATCTCTCTCCAAATAACATTATATCACACTTTTGCAAAACTTTTCAGCAAGATTATCACATTTTTGTTAAATACTATTCTTATCAGTAGTACCAAATCCACCAGTTCTTTTACCTTCTGCATAATCATTATCTACTACTAAAAATTTTTGAAATATTACCTGTCCAATAACATCTCCCTTTTTTATTAACTTATCTTCTTTAGAAAAATTAAAATATTGAAAATAAAAATGTCCATCATTATTTTCATTTCCATAATAATCTGCATCTATTACACCTATACCATTAGCAAGCACTAAACCTTTTTTAGGTCCAGAACTTCTATTAACAAGCATATACCACTCATCTTCTTTACAATACGCTTTTAATCCAGTTGGAATAAGTGTAGGATTAGTTCCAAATTGATACGCTGGTATAACCGTATCTTCCGCAGCCTCTACATCATAACCAACAGAATTCTTAGTACTTCTTCTAGGAAGATTTATTTCCTTATCTTCCCATCCTTTTGCTATTTCAAACCCACGTTCTCTCATTACTATTTCACTTCCCTTTCATAACTCGCTTTAAGTTGACCACAAGCTCCTTTTATACCTTTTCCCATTTCTTTTCTTATAACTACATTAATTCCATTCTTAACTAAAATATTATAAAAATTAGTTATTCTTTCTTTACTTGTTCTTTTAAACTGACTATCACTAGTACTATTATAAGGAATTAAATTTACATAAATTAACTTTCCTTTACAAAGACTTGCAAGCTCTTTAGCACATTCTTCACTATCATTAATATCTAAAAGCATAATATATTCAAAAGTAACTCTTCTATTAGTAACACTGATATAATAATCTATAGATTCCATTAATTCATTTATTTTATAAGCTTTACTAATAGGCATTAACTTTTGACGTAAATCATCATTAGATGCATGTAAACTAATAGCCAAATTAACTTGTGTATGTAAATTAGCAAAATCCTTTATCTTTGGCACTATTCCGCAAGTAGAAACAGTTATCTTTCTACTACCTAAATCAATCCCTTTTGGTTCAGTTAAAATTGCTAAGGCATTAACTAAATTAGCAAAATTATCAAATGGTTCACCAATACCCATAATAACTACATTACTAACTCTTATATTTTCTAACCTTTCTATAGTCAAAACTTGTAAAACGATCTCTCCAGGTGTCAAATCTCTTATCTTCTTTAACTTACCACTTTCGCAGAACTTACACCCCATATTACAACCTATCTGAGTACTAATACATATACTTTTTCCATAATCATGACTCATCAAAACACATTCAATAGTACTACCCCTAACACTGAGTAAATACTTATTAGTATCTTCACTCTTTAATGCTTCTATTACATCTAAATACCTAATCTCATAATTATCATTAAGAAACTTCTTTAAATCTTTACTAATATTAACAATATCATCAAAACATTCTACTTTTTTCTTATATATTCCTTCAAATACTTGAGTGGCATTAAATTTCTTAAAACCATTATTTAACATAATTGCTTCAAGCTCTGGTTTAGTTAAATCAAAAATACTATTCTTCATCTATAAGCACTGCCTTAATTCTACGTACTCCTGTACTAGAACTTTCTTCCTTAACAATTTTAAACTTACCAAGTAGACTAGTATTACTTACATGAGGTCCTCCACAAAGTTCTTTAGATATATCTCCAATAGAATAAACTGTAACTATATCAGGATACTTCTCTATAAACATACACTCAGCACCACTCTTAATAGCTTCTTCCTTTGACATCTCAGTTTTAACAACATCTATACCTTCATTAATCCAATTATTTACTAAATCTTCTGTTTTATTCTTCTCCTCATCACTTAACTTATGATCACAAGAAAAATCAAACCTCATTCTTTCACTAGTAATATTGCTTCCTTTTTGATGAACATCACTACCCACTACAACTTTTAAAGCTGCATTTAATAAATGGGTTGCAGTATGATATTTAGTCTCAACTTCACCATTACCTGCAAGACCACCTTTAAACATACCTTGAGAAGCAGTTCTAGACAATTCTTGATGAGCTTTAAACTTTAATATAAATCCTTTTTCATCTACATTTAAACCTTTTTCATTAGCCATCTCTTTAGTTAATTCAATTGGAAAACCATAAGTATCATACAAATGAAAAGCAGTATCTCCATCTATATCTTTATTATTAATAGTAGCCTTCTCAAATTCTCTAAGACCCTTTTCAAGTGTCCTATTAAACTTAATCTTTTCACTTCTTAACACTTCTAAAACAATATCTTTATTATCTAAAAGTTCATTATAATAACTCTTATACTTATCAATAATAAGTAAAGCTATTCTCTCTTCCCAATCACTATTTATATCAATATTTAATGCTTTTGCATGTCTTATAGCTCTTCTAATAAGTCTTCTTAAGATATATCCTTGATTTGTATTACTTGGTTTAATCCCAGCATTATCAGCACTTATAAACACTGCTGTTCTAATATGATCTGCTATAATTCTCATACTTACTTCATTACCTTCATATGATAATCCAGATATATTAGATATAAGCTCTATAACATCTCTCCAAATACTAGACTTATAATTATCATTAACTCCTTCAAGAATAGCAGTAGTTCTTTCAACTCCCATACCAGTGTCAACATTCTTTTTAGGTAACTCTGTAACATTTCCTTCACTATCTTTATAATATTGCATAAAAACATTATTCCAAATTTCTACCCATCTCTCATCTTCTGGATCAAAAGATTCTGGTATTTCATCATCACTTCTAAAATAAAAAATTTCTGTATCACTACCACACGGTCCACTTTCTCCTGCAATCCAAAAATTATCATCTTCTGTCTTAGCTATTCTCTCACTCTTAATACCTAAACTAATCCATTTATTATAAGAAACTTCATCAAATGGAATACTATCATTTCCAGCAAAAACAGTAACTGCAAGTCTTTCAACTGGAATATTTAAAACTGAGACTAAAAATTCAAAACTAAATTCTATAGACTCATCTTTAAAATAATCACCTAAACTCCAATTACCTAACATTTCAAAAAATGTATGATGTGTAGTATCTCCTATTTCTTCTAAATCATTTGTTCTTATACACTTTTGATAATCAACAAGTCTTGTTCCATATGGATGCTCCTCACCCATTAAATAAGGAATAAGAGGTTGCATACCAGCAGTATTAAACAAAACAGAAGGATCATTTTCAGGTACTACAGGCGCACTAGGAATCTGTTTATGACCTTTACTTATAAAATAATTAATATATAAATCCTTTAAATTCATTTTACTTCTCCTCTCCTAAATCTAATTCACTAACAAACTCACTTACTTTAACATTCAAATCTTCTAAAGTACCATCATTAATAATCTTATAATCATAACTATCATAATTATCAAGCCCAGTCTCAGTAATATGTTTATTTTGATTACTATTAAGTTCACTTACAAAATTAGGTCTAACTATATTAATAGAAACCACATCTTCAAAATTATTCTTAGTAAGCAAAATCTCTCTTTCAAGTCTAGCATCACTAATAATAATAACATCATAAAAATAACTATATATTTTTACATCATCTATCATTCTATTTATAAAAAAATCTTGACCTAAATTCTTTCTAATAAGATCAGTTCCTAAAAACTGTAAAAAATCTCTAGGTTTAGTTTCATCTCTTCCATCCCAATCTATAATATTTTTAGTATAACCTTTTATATAATCAGCATATGCAAGTTTAATAGACTTAATATTTTTTAAATCAAATATTTCTTTCATCATACCTGCTATAGTATCTTTTCCACTTCTTGCCTTACCACTAATTATAATAATTTTAGCTTCTTTTTCTCTAATATCCATAAAAATCCTCCTACAGAAAAAATACCACAAAACCTCAGGAACGAGTGTCTTCGTGGTACCATCCTTATATTATACTTAATTAAAATAACGGCCTATAACCGGAAGCAATTAACTTCACTAAAAGAAGAGCTTCAAATAGCCATCTAACTCTTTTTCACCAACCAAGAGCTCTCTACTTAGATAAACTTACTTTACTAATTTCTTTCTTAACGCTTTTATCTTTACTGTATCCAAAGAAATCAAACTTATCATCTAAGAATACATAAACTATTTTAATAACTGCAACTATAGGTGTTGCAACAATCATCCCAATTATACCAAAGAAATATTCAAATATCAATAGAGAGATAACTATAGTAACAGGATGTAAATCCATCTTTTTTCCAATAACTATAGGATGTAAGAAATTACCTTCAAACCCTTGAACTGCTACTATAAATATAAGTGCTAATATACCTGTAAGTGGTGATTGACTAAATGCTACTAACACAGCTGGTATACCTCCAATATATGGTCCAACATAAGGAATAATATTAGTAACAGCACAAAAGAAAGCAAATAAAACTGGTGCATTAAGTCCTATAATTTCAAATCCTATAACTGATACTACAAAAAGAATTAAAGATACTAAAAGTGTTCCATTAACAAATTTATAAAGAACTTTACTTATATTAGAAAGTAACTCTTCTGCATCTCCTTTTATTTTCTTAGGTAAAACACTCATAAGATGTGCATTAGCATTATTAAAATTAAATAGTAAATAAAACCCTATAACAACAGCAATTAAAAATTGACCTACACCACTAACTAATTTCTGAACTACATTAATCATTAAAGTAGGCAAATTAGTCGCAATATCTTTAGCAAAATTCTCCATATAATTTAAAAACTCTAACTTAACAGAACTCATATCTATATTAGTAGATCTTGATAATTTCAAAAATACATCATTAACTACTTCTCTTGCATCAACAAGTAAATCTGGTATCATTTTAGCCATTTCATTTATTTGATCTACAAGTGTTGGTATAACTGCTAAGCAAAATAAATAAATAATTACTATAAGCATCAAATAAACAAGAACAACAGCCCAAGATCGTTTCATACCTTTATCACTAAGCTTATTAACTAGTGGATTTAAAAGCCATGCTATTACAAATCCTATAAAAAAAGGACTAACAACACTTAAAACTTTCATAATAACTGGAATAACTTTCCACTCTCTTAAAATAAAACTAACAACAGCGATTATTAAAACTACCATAACCACATAAAATAATTTCAATATTTTACCACCAGTGTTAATAACCTCATTGAGTCCTTTAACATCCATCTTATCTTTTCTCTCCATCTTATTTCACCCTTACGTTCATTTTAACAAATTATATTCATAAATAAAATAAACTTGTAAATTATTTGACATTTAAAATTTAAAACACTTAAAAACAACTAACTACTAGTTGTTTTTCATCTGAGCATTTACTTGATTTGCCATTTTATTTATTTCTTTTTTTCCTTTTTTCATTGCTTTTTTAATATCTTTACTATATTTAGATGCAAGCATACCTACACCTACACCACTAGCCATCCAAAGCATATTACTTAACTTTTTCATAAATACACTCTCCTTCTCACTATTATTGTGTACATTAATAATGTATTTATACTAGAAAAAACTTTTCAAACTTGTATGCCTATTTTCACTATAACTTTGTTGGATAGCATAATTTAAACTATCTATAGATCCTACAACAATTAAACCTTTCTTTGCCCTGGTAACAGCTGTATACAAAAGTTTATTATATAACATTCTTTTCATATTGGAAGGAATTACCACTAAAACATTAGAATATTCACTACCTTGACTTTTATGAACACTAATAGCATAAGCATGAGTAAATTCATCAAACTTACCTTTTCTATAAACCACAACATTACCATTATAATTTATCTCAATTAATGGCTCCTTAGTCTCTATAATTCTTTTAATATATCCTGTATCCCCATTATATATATTGTTATCAACGTCGTTAACTAACTGAATAACTTTATCCCCTTCTCTATAAACAACATCTCTAATAGTAATTTCCCTTTTATTTTTACTTTCTTTATTAAAAATAGATTGCATTAAAACATTTATATTATCTATTCCATTCTCACCTTTATACATAGGAATAAGAACTTGAAAATCCTCTATATCTAAATCTTTATCTAAAGCTTTCTCGCAAATTTCTTCTATATACTTTTTAATTAAAATATCAGGACAACTAATAAACTTAAAATCATCATAATTATTTGGTAATTCTTTAAACGTATTACGATTTTTAATATCCTGAGAAAAAGGAATAATATAAGAGTCTCCTTTAGTTCTATAAATTAAATCTAAATATTTTCCAGGAATACTATCAACTTCTAACAAATCTCCTAAAATATTACCTGGAGAAATACTCGGTAATTGATTAGCATCTCCTACCATAATTAACCTAATATTACTATTAAGTCCATCAAGTAAACTATTAAAAAGAAAAATATCAACCATACTAAACTCATCAATAACAACTAACTTGGTCTCTGCAGGATTATACCTATTGACACTAAACTCTTTAGTTTCTTTATTCCATTTAAGAAACTTATGAATAGTACTAGCTTTTCTATTAACACTTTCAGTAATTCTCTTAGCTGCTCTACCAGTGGGAGCTAACAAAGTAATATCACTCATCTCAGTATCTTCATATATACTTTCATAAATATCTACTACTGCTTTAATAATAGTGGTTTTACCAGTACCAGGACCTCCTGTAATAATAAATAAATTATTCATTAAACTACCCACTATTGCATCTCTCTGACAATCATTAAAACTAATAGAATTCTTCTTTTCATACTTTATAATCTCTTTATCAATTCTTTCTTTATTTATATTATTTTTTATATTAATAAGATTATTAACTGCAGAAGCTATATTAGCTTCAGTTTCATAAAACTCATTTAAAGTAACTAATTCATGAACCTCTATAACTTCTCCTAATTCTATTAAATCTTCAATACATGAAAGAAAAACCTTAGAATCAAGTGTATCACTAAAATACTTATTAATTTCTATAAATAAAGTTTCTTTATCTACTAAAGTATCTCCACTCTTATAACATAAAGCTTTTATACAATACTTTATAAGCGCATTAACTCTAACAATTTCAAACTCATCATGAAGCTTCAAAAAAACTTTATCTAGTTTTAAAAAATTAATATCACTTTCTAATACATAAACATTATTCTCAAGAATTTCTGGTGCTCGATCTTTATATTTATTTACTATCTTCAAACACTCTTCAGTAGTAAATCCTAACTTATTAAATTCTAATATCAAAGATTGATCTTTATCATATTCAAGTATTTTCTTAGTGAGCTCTCTTGCCTTTTTTTCATTCATACCTTTAACCTTAGCAAGAATTGGACTTGAAGTTTTAATAGCTTCTATTGTATCTTCACCAAACGTATCTACTATTGCTTTAGCAATTTTAGGTCCTATACCTTTAAATATACTACTAGATAAATACATGACAATCCCATCTTTAGTATCTGGCACTACTGATTCATAACTTACAACTGCAAATTGAACACCAAACCTGGGATGATTAGTAATATATCCATTAAATTTATAAGTAAGTTCATTATTAAGAGGCATAAAATTTCCAGTAAATGTTATTGTTTTATTTACATAAGACTTTAACCCATCTCCACTAGCTTCCTTAACCTTAAAAAGTCCAACCTTATAACCAGTTGAACTCTCAAACAAGATTTTAACTACATTTCCTTTTATATAACTATTTTCATTCATAAAACTAATATAACATTAAATATACAAAAAGAAAACATCAAATTATTAAGAACTTTCTATTAATACTAATCCCTATCATTTAATGCTTTAGTTTCTAGTCTACTAATTAGACAATGGATAATACTTGTTTCTCTCAAGTTTATTCTACTATAGTTTCCTATGAACTCACCTATATCCAAGAGAAATTACTGGACGTACTCCGTTCCCATTGTTGACGTTACCATTACTCAAGTTGCCAGGATTGTCAGAACCGTTCACACGAAACACGTTCGAGTTACCACTGGAATTACCAAAATACGGACTCATAAAAGTTTATTTACCAATATTATCCTCATCTATTATACTATAAAAAAACACCAAATTATTAAGAACTTTCTTTAACAATACTAATCCCTATTATTTAATGCTTTAGTTTCTAGTCTACTAATTAGACAATGGATAATACTTGTTTCTCTCAAGTTTATTCTACTATAGTTTCCTATGAACTCACCTATATCCAAGAGAAATTACTGGACGTACTCCGTTCACATTGTCAACGTTATTGTTATTCAAACGGCCAGGATAGTCAGAACCACGCACGTTAAACACGTTCGAGTTAGTATTACTAGAATTCCAGTTATACGGACTCATCATAATTTATTTACCAATATTATCCTAATATATTATACTATAAAAAAACACCAAATTATTAAGAACTTTCTTTTATAATACTAATCCCTATCATTTAATGCTTTAGTTTCTAGTCTACTAATTAGACAATGGATAATACTTGTTTCTCTTTAGTTTATTCTACTATAGTTTCCTATGAACTTACCCTTCTCAAGAGAAATTACTGGACGTACTCCGTACGCACTGTTGACGCGAGTGTTATTCAAGTAGCCAGGGTTGCTAGAACCGTACACGTAGAACACGTTCGAGTTACCATTAGAATTACCGTTAGACGGACTCATCATAATTTATTTACCAATATTATCCTAATATATTATACTATAAAAAACACCAAATTATTAAGAACTTTCTTTCACAATACTAATCCTTATCATTTAATGCTTTAGTTTCTAGACTACTAATTAGACATTGGATAATACTTGTTTCTCTTTAGTTTTTTCTACTATAGTTTCCTATGAATTCACCTATATTTAAGAGAAATTTCTGGACGTACTCCACCATAACTCTGTACTCCTCCACGGTGCATCTGACCAATTTCATCAGAACCAAGCAAAGCAATAACATTAGAATCTCCAGTATTATAACACCTATACGGACTCATTATTTAATTCTTACTTAAAAAATATTATCATTTATAAATATAGAATACAAATTAATAAAAATTTTCTATAAAATACTAATACTCATTAATTTATTATTTTAAAATTTTTGTTTCAAAAACTTAGATAATATTTGTTTCTCTTTAACTTATTCTACTATAGTTTCAACTATGAACTCGCCTATACTAAGAGAAATTTCTGGACGTACTCCACCACCACCACGAACATAAAAGTAACTCAAGTGACCAAGATCACTAGAACCATTCACACGAAACATGTCCGCATCATCGTTGGTAGTACCAGTCCACAAGAAATAATACGGACTCATTTACAATTTACTTAATAATATCATCCAATATTAAATCATTAAAATAATAAACTAATAAAAACTTTCTATTTAGTACTAATATTCATTAATTTAATATTCTTAATTTTTGTTTCAAAACTAGGATAATATTTGTTTCTCTTTAGTTTATTCTACTATAGTTTCCTATGAACTCACCTATATTCAAGAGAAAATACTGGACGTACTCCACACGCGACAATGACATCAAGACTACCTAAGTTGCCAGGGTTGCTAGAACTGCCCATGAAAAACACATACGAGCTACCACCATACCAATGAAACGGACTCATTAAATAATACACTAATATTACCATGCATACTTATTGAACAATTTTAGACCATAAACCATGTTTATTACAATATGAATAAATTTTAGAACCCTTTACATATTCAAACTTAAATTCAGATTTCTCATTAAAATTAAATTTTTTAATATAAAGTAAATCATCATCTTTAGTCAACATTACAAATTGAATATAGTGATCTTCTTCCATAGGATGTTCTACTTCTCCAACTTTAACTAAAATTAAATCATCTTTAACTTCGTAAAATGGAACATGCTTTTCTTGCGAAGCATCAACTGTATTTTCTAATAATTCTTCCATATCTACTCCACAACAAGTTATAGGTTTTATATTTCCTTCAATAATAGTAATAATATTTCCACATATAGGACACTTATAAATTTTCATTTTTACCACCTTCATTATTTCTTATAGTAATATACATAATACTTTTGTATTTATAATAAGATTACTATATTAAATATTATACTAAAAACAATATATTAAGAAAAGTATTTATTCACCATTACTTCTTTATAAAAATATCAAACTAATAAAAATGTTCCTAATTAGTACTAATACTCAACAATTTAACATTCTTGAATTTTCGTTTTTAAATCTGGAATAATATCTGTTTCTCTTCAGTTTATTCTACTATAGTTTCCTATGAACTTTCCAATACCTAAGAGAAATTCTGGACGTACTCCACCAGTAGAAGTATGAACAAGAGGGTTGCCCAAATGACCAGTATCAGAACCATACACAAAAAACGCGGACGAGTAACCACCAGATTTAGTGTTAGACGGACTCATCATAATTTATTTACCAATATTATCCTAATCTATTATACTATAAAAAAACACCAAATTATTAAGAACTTTCTTTCACAATACTAATCCCTATCATTTAATGCTTTAGTTTCTAGTCTACTAGCTAGACAATGGATAATACTTGTTTCTCCCAAGTTTATTCTACTATAGTTTCCTATGAATTCACCTATATCCAAGAGAAATTACTGGACGTACTCCGCCATTAGTATTGTTGACATTAGCGTTATTCAAGTTGCCAGGGTTGTCAGAACTGCGCACACGAAACACGTTCGAGTAGTTAGTGCTACTACTATTCCAGTTGAAGTTAAACGGACTCATAATAATTTTTTACCAATATTATCCATATCTATTATACTACAAAAAAACACCAAATTATTAAGAACTTTCTTTCACAATACTTATTCTTATCATTTAATGCTTTAGTTTCTAGTCTACTAATTAGACAATGGATGATACTTGTTTCTCTTTAGTTCATTCCACTATAGTTTCCTACGAACTCACCTATATTCAAGAGAAATTACTGGACGTACTCCGCCAAAAGTATTGTAGACATTAGCGCCATTCAAGTAGCCAAGGTTGTCAGAACTGCGCACACGAAACACGCTCGAGTAGTGAGTGCTACTACTATTCCAGTTGAAGACAAACGGACTCATATATTCTATTTACCAATATTATCCTAATCTATTATACTATAAAAAAACACCAAATTATTTAAGAACTTTCTTTCACAATACTAATCCCTATCATTTAATGCTTTAGTTTCTAGTCTACTAGCTAGACAATGGATAATACTTGTTTCTCTTTAGTTCATTCCACTATAGTTTCCTATGAACTCACCAATTTCAAGAGAAATTACTGGACGTACTCCGAACGCAGCGTTGACGTAATTGTTATTCAAGTTGCCAGGGTTGTCAGAACCGTGCACAAAGAACACACGCGAGTTACTGCCATTCCAGTTATACGGACTCATAATAATTTATTTACCAATATTATCCTAATATATTATACTACAAAAAAACACCAAATTATTAAGAACTTTCTTTCACAATACTTATTCCTATCATTTAATGCTTTAGTTTCTAGTCTACTAATTAAACATTGGATAATATTTGTTTCTCTTTAGTTCATTCCACTATAGTTTCCTATGAATTCACCTATATCCAAGAGAAATTTTGGACGTACTCCACCAACAGTATCGTAGACAACAACTTGATCCAAGTAGCCAGGGTTGCCAGAACCGTGCACTTGGAACGTGTCCGAGAAACTACGATTCCAATAAGACGGACTCATAGTAATTTATTTATCAATATTATCCATATCTATTATACTATAAAAAATTTAATTTACATTAAGCTAAAACAAATTTTTAAAAAATCGGCTTCAAGTTAACTTGAAGCCGATAAAGCTGGCCGCGAAAAGGTTTTCGCGGCCAAATCTAATTTTCAGCACTACTACATGTACTATTGATTTCTACTTTATATGGGTTTGCGCTTGTACCGTTTCCGGAAGATGTCAGAACGCAAGATTTCAGAGAAACTACTGGACGTACTCCACCTGCAGTATGAACACCTTCCCTAACTAAATAACCTATATTGCTAGAAGTATCAACACTAAATAAACACGGATTACTAAAAGGAACCCCACCACTTCGCCAAATATAATCAGACGGACTCATTGTCCACCACCAGGTGGACCCGGTTACACTGCCTCCGGCAGCGTTGTAGTAATAATATGCTGGCGCATTTGTACCATATTTTCCTCCTGCGAATGCTACCTCATCTGCTGTCATCAAAGCTACTGGGTTTGTTAGTTTTCCATTTCCTGTACTTGTACTTGCTGTGAATTTATCAGCTGTACTTGCCCCATTTGTTCCACTATACAAGCTTCCACTTGCATTATTTCCACATTTATATGATGGTGCTTTTGCATCTACTAGTCTCTTATACGCTGCATAGTAGAATGTTGACGATGTACTATATCCTTCATTTGCCCTGTCATTACAATAGATTGCTGTTTTACTTACATATCCATTATAACTTGGTTCTATTGTCTTATCATACCATGTATCTATTACTCCCTTTATTGTTGAATTTGTCGTATTATTTCTATTACTTGCTAAACTTCCACTACTTCCATACATATATCCTACATACATTGGATTATTATATGTTGTATTATATGCACTTGTTGTCTCGTTTATATATCCTTTTTCTGTATTCTTATCTGGTCCTACATAAAGTAATCTTACACTTCCGTCTTCATTTATACGAATTATTCTCCAATATAGTCCTGCAAAATATACCCAGTTATCCTGTGCATTTCCTGAGAAATAATATACTGTATTTCCATTTTCTGTCTGATTTCCACTCGCTGTATATAATGTTCCTGTATTATTATCTGTGAATACTCCACTATTTAGGTTTGGTCTAGCTCCTGGTCTTGTTGGATGATCTGCTAGTATCTTCGTCTTTAATGTTGTGTCTACTACATATGATACTGTACATGTTTGACTACTATTTATATTACTTACTGTTGCTGTGGTTCCGCTTAGTGTTATTACTGCTCCTTTATTACATGAATAACTATCTAAGATGTAGCCACTATTTGGTGATACTCCTGTGAATGTCAGACTTCCTCCTGGTGTTGATACTATCTTACTTGTACCTCCTGTACCATTATTTACTACTAATGTTACCTTTATCTCTTCTTTTGGTACTACTGTACATGTGGTATTTGATTTTATATTACTTACATTTACTGTTCCATTACTAATGGTTGCAGTTGCATTGTTTGTACATGTTACTGTTGCTCCTGTTAATGTGTATCCACTGTTTGCTGTTACTTGGAATGAGGTTGAACCTATCCTTCCTACTGTCTTATTTGCAGGTGCTGTTATACTTATGTTACTTCCTA
>CANSAJ010000007.1 GCA_947644695.1 uncultured Bacillota bacterium
AACGCTCGCCCCCTACGTATTACCGCGGCTGCTGGCACGTAGTTAGCCGGGGCTTATTCAAAAGGTACCGTCAAGTAAGCATCATTTCCTATACTTACAGTTCTTCCCAAATAAAAGTGATTTACAACCCATAGGGCCTTCATCTCACACGCGGCATTGCTCGGTCAGGGTTTCCCCCATTGCCGAATATTCCTAACTGCTGTCTCCCGTAGGAGTCTGGGCCGTGTCTCAGTCCCAGTGTGGCCGTTCAACCTCTCAGTCCGGCTACGCATCGTTGCCTTGGTAGGCCATTACCCCACCAACAAGCTAATACGCCGCAGGCCCATCTCTAAGCGAAGCTTTAAAGGCTCCTTTAATATTACTATCACATTCGGTATTAGCAGTCGTTTCCAACTGTTGTCCCCAACTTAGAGGTAGGTAACCCACGTGTTACTCACCCGTTCGCTACTAAGTGCAGAATCCACGTCCTTCGTCATTCCATTTTCGAGCAAGCTCTCAAACTTCATTCAGATCTCAGTGGGGCACTCCGTTCAACTTGCATGTCTTAGGCATGCCGCCAGCGTTAATCCTGAGCCAGGATCAAACTCTCAATAAAAAATCTATTTGATTTTTGGAATTGATTAGTTAAATCCTAACTATAAAACTCATTTAATTTTACTTAGTTTTCAAAGATCATTTCTACATCTTGCTTTTCCCTCAGTTGCTTCTTTAATATATCAAACTCAGTTTCTATTGTCAACAACTTTTTTAAAATATTTTTTATTTTTTTACATTGTTCGACATTTTTAATTTTTTGCTTTAAATACTGAGCTTGTGTCAGCCTTTCTTCAACTGACGAGCTATATATTACCACCAAAGTATGAATGATGCAATACCTTTTTTGAATTTTTTTTAAATTTTTTATTTTTGGTGGTTAAAAAGTTAATTTTTATCTTTTTTATAGGACTTTTTATTAACTTTTCTAATTTAATATATGCTTATTTATAAAAAAAGATTACTATTATTTATTTATCTTTTGATAAATTTTAAAATAGTAATCTATTACAGAAGTATCAAATGGATTTATATTTTTTCTTTTCATATCTATTAAAGATGTTAATTCATATTTAATTATCTCATTTATTTCATAAGGATATTTCATTAATCTTCTATGATAATTATATTCATTTCTATCTAATACTCTAAAAGCTCCATCTGGAAATACTCTTAAATCTAAATCGTAATCAATATATTTTATGACACCATTATCTATAACATATGGACTAGCAATATTGCAATAATAGAACAATCCATTCTTTTTTAATTGAGCGATTATATTAAACCACCTATTTCTATAAAAAAACATTATTGCAGGTTCTTTTGTGTGCCAACTTCTACCGTCTTTTTTTGTTACTAATACATTATTATTACCTAAAACTATATAATCCTTTTTTATATCTAACACAATGGCTTTATCCCAAGTTTTGTAAATCATGCCGTTATGTTTGTAACAGTGTATCTTGATTACGTCTCCTATATTTATTTTCATAGTCTACGCCTCTTCCACTGATATTATTATAGCATAACTTTAACTCTAATCATAGAAAAAATTAATATAAGAAAAAACACAGTTATCTAACTGCGTTCACTGCTTCTTGTAATTGAATATCATTTTCTATAGTCATTCCTTCGGTGTAAGAACCATTTATTTCTATATCAGGATTTAGACCAATGCCATTTATTTTATTTCCATTTGGTGTTAACCAATAAGCAGTAGTATATTTTACCATGCCTCCAGTTGTTAATTCAGAAGTCTCTTGTACAGTTCCTTTTCCGTAACTTTTTGTGCCTATTAAAATTGCTCCATAACTTTCTTTTAATGCTGAAGCTAGGATTTCTGAAGCTGAGGCACTACCACTATTCATTATTATAGCAACTTTATAATTTCTAGATGTTTTTGTTGTATCTTCATAAAATACTGTTTCATTTTTACTTTCTAAACCATAAATATTTTTACCTTTTTCTATAAATAATTCTGCAATCTCTACAGCTGAATTTAAGTAGCCACCACCATTATTTCTTACATCTATAATTAAACTGTTAATTCCTTCGTTTTCTAATTCTTCTAAAGCTTGTTTGAATTGTTCATGAGTTTTATTTGAGAAAGAACTTATATTGATATATCCTACGCCCTCAAAATTTTCTTTTTCTATTGTAGGTACATTTACTTTTTTTACGTTTATTTCTAAAGTTTTTGTTACTCCGCCTCTTAAAACACTTACTTCTATTTTATCTTTTGTTGAGTTCTTTATCATACTTTGTGCTTCTGCAGCAGATGAGTTTGTTACATCTTTGCCATTTATTTTTACAATTATATCTCCAGCTTCTAATCCAGCTAGGTTTGCTGGACCATCTTTGAATACTGTTGCTACTAGAATTCCACCATCTACTTTAGTAATTTCTACTCCAATACCTTTGTAACCATTTAGTCTATCTGTTAAATCATCTGAAGTAATTTCATCTAAATAACTAGTATAAGGATCTCCTAAAAAGTTGTACATACCTTCTATAGCTGCATTTACTAAATCTTTTTCATCTACTTCTTCTACATAACTATTTAAGATATTACTATAAACATTTTCCAGCTCTGATAAGTAATCTCCATTGTTTATATTTGTTCTGTTAGATTTATTATAATTTTTATATACTATAATTCCAGTAGATACTCCTGCGATTAAAGCTGTCATTAATATTATTATTATTACTTCTACTAAATTAAAAGAAGCTATTTTTTCATTAGTTATTTCTTTTGTATCATTTTCATCTATTTTTTTATCCATCGTATCACACCTATTCTATATATAATATATCATAATATATTTTTTTATTAAAGTAATATTACTTTATTTTCACATAAATTTTACTATTAGTATTTACCTTTTTACAAATATTAAAACTAAAGACATTATAATTAGTAATATTAAAAGCAAAAAACTTATTTTGCTTACGGAGAGCTTTTTTAAATCGTTTCTTTCAACGTTTTCGGCATGACCTATATATTTTAGTCCATAAGGTTTATTTTGACTTATATTATCGCTTGTGTATAATGCAAAAGATATTGGATCATCCAATTCAGTGTATTCGAAGTTTCTAAGCTTTATAAAGTATATAAACATTATTATATCTCCTGAGCATCCAGATATATTTAATATTGAAAGTATTATTAATAATGGACTACTAATTATTAATCCTATAACGTATGTAATTAGTCCTAAATAAAATAATGGAAATAGTAAAGAATTTAATATATTCTTTTTTGTTATATTTTGTTTACACAAACAGCATAAAATTCCTTTTTCTAAGTGTGCACCATAGGTGATGTTTTTAAATTTCGCTCCATGTAATATATATGATAAACTATGAAGTAATTCATGAAATATTATATATATTATATATGTTATGCAGACTATTCCTATATTAATATTACTTATTTCTATTGTAATACTTATATTAAATAATCTTACTATAATAAATGTTAATAACATCATAATTATTAACAATATTATAGATATAAAGTTTAAGGAGCTCAGTTTTAATTTATATAGATAATATTCTTTTTTCATATGATTCTCCTATAATGACTTTAACATAGAAAGAAAAAAAACTCCAGAAGTTCTGAAGTTAATTTTATTAAACTAGTTCTAGACTTACTATTAAAGCGTCGTCTCCAATTCTTTCTTTAAGTTTTATTATTCTAGTATATCCACCATTTCTATCAGCATATTTAGGTGCTAATACATCAAATAATTTCTTTACTGCTTCAGTGTCATTTTCAAGGAAAGCTAATGCTTTTCTTCTTGAAGTTAAGTCACCTTTTTTAGCATAAGTAATCATTTTATCAACAAATTTTCTTACTTCTTTGGCTCTTTCATCTGTTGTTTCAACACGTTCATTCATAATTACTGTTTTAGTTAATCCAGATAGGATACTTCTTCTTTTTTTAGTATCTCTGTTTATTTTTCTATATAATGCCATAAGTACCTCCTATTCTTCATCACGGAACTTAAGTCCCATTTCTTTAATTTTATCTATTACTTCTTTTAATGATTTTTTACCTAAGTTTCTTATTTTCATCATTTCTGCTTCGCTTAGTGATGTTAAATCTTGTAGTGTATGATGACCAGCTCTTTTTAGGCAGTTATAAGCTCTTACAGATAGATCTAATTCTTCAATAGGTGTTTCTAGTGTTTTTTGAATTGGGTCTTCTTCTTTATCAGCAAGTAATCCAGTCATATCTGCGATTTTATTTAGTTTTGTAACTACATCAAAATGTTCTATTAAGATTCTACTAGCTAGTGCGATTGCTTCTTGTGGAGTCATTGATCCATTTGTCCATACTTCTAAAACTAATTTGTCATAGTTTTCGCTTTGTCCTACACGAGCAGGTTCTACTTCATAGCTTATTCTTTCTATAGGACTGTATAATGAATCGATAGGAATTACACCAACTTCTATATTTTTCATTTCTTTTCTATTTTCTTTTGCATCTACATATCCACGTCCGTTAGAAACTGTTATTTCCATATCTAAACTTCCACCCTTAGAAAGTGTGGCAATTACTAAATCTGGGTTAACTATTTCAACATCTGAATCAGGTGTTATATCTCCAGCAGTTACAACTCCCTCTTTATTAGCTTTTAGATAAAGCTTTTTATCTTCTTCTACATAGTTTTTAACAACTAATTTTTTCATGTTTAAAACTATTTCTGTTACATCTTCTACTATTCCATCTATTTTTTGAAATTCGTGTAATACTCCTTCAATTTTGATGCTTTTTACTGCACTTCCTGGAAGGTTAGATAACATTACTCTTCTTAAAGCATTTCCTATAGTTGTTCCAAAACCTCTTTCTAATGGTTCTAGTACAAATTTTCCAAAAAAGTTGCTTTCTTGGTATTCTACAACTTTATATTCTGGTTTTTCAAATCTTAACATAATATTACCCCTTTCCTAAACACGTCTTCTCTTAGGTGGTCTACATCCATTATGTGGTACTGGTGTAACATCGCTTATTGATGTTACTTCTAATCCTGCAGTTGCTAATGAACGGATTGCTGTTTCACGACCTCCGCCTATTCCTTTTACGAATACTGATACTTTTCTAAGTCCCATATCGTATGCAGCTTTTCCTGCAGTTTCTGCTGATTGTCCGGCAGCGAATGGAGTTTTCTTTTTTGAGCCTTTGTATCCAATAGATCCACTTGAAGCCCAACTAATTACTCCACCATTTTCGTCTGTAATTGTTACAATAGTGTTATTATAGCTTAAATGTATATGTGCTTGTCCTACTGTGACATCTTTCTTGACTTTTCTTTTTCTTCTATTATATGCCATTACATTAACCTCCTATTTTTTCTTATTAGCTATTGTTTTAGCTTTACCTTTACGAGTCCTTGCATTTCTACTTGTTCTTTGTCCTCTTACTGGTAGTCCTTTTTTATGTCTAGTTCCTTGATAAGAGTTTATTTCCATTTTAGTTTTGATGTTCATTTCAACTTCACGTTTTAAATCTCCAACTAATACAAAGTTGTCACATTCTTTTCTAAGTTTGTTAATGTCATCAATACTAAGATCTTTTACTCTTATGTCTTCACTTACTCCAGCAGCTGCACAAATTTTCTTTGCACGGCTTGGCCCAATTCCATAGATGTAAGTTAATCCGATTACTATTCTTTTATCTTTTGGTAAATCAATATTTTTAATACGTGCCATAATTACCTCCTATTTAACCTTGTCTTTGTTTGTGTTTTGGATTTTCACAAATTACCATAACTTTTCCTTTTCTTTTAATTATTTTGCATTTATCGCATATTGGTTTTACTGATGGTCTTACTTTCATTTCAATACCTCCATTATTTTCTATATATTATACGCCCACGTCTTAAATCACAAGTGGGAATCTCTAGTAATACTGTATCACCTGGAAAGATACGAATTAGGTTTTGACGCATTTTTCCAGAAACGCGAGCTTCTACAATATGACCGTTTTCGAGTTTCACTTTAAAGTCTCCTCCTGGGATTACTTCTAGTACTTTTCCTTCAGCTTCTATATAACCTTCTTTAGCCATTTATTCACTCTCCTGTAAGTATTTTGTAGCCGTCTTTTGTTACAGCTATTGTGTGTTCATAATGAGCTGCTGGACTTCCATCTTGTGTCACTATTGTCCAATCGTCTTCTAATATCCACACTTTTCTTCCTTTTAAACTAAACATTGGTTCTATAGCAAGTGTCATGCCTTCTTTTAGTATTAATTCTGATTCATTATTACTATAGTTTGGTATGTATGGATCTTCGTGAACAACAGTACCAATTCCGTGTCCTGTTAGTTCTCTTATTACTCCATAACCATGTTCTAGTGCAACACTTTCTATAGATTTACATATCTCATTTAGTTTTATCCCTTCTTTTATTACACTTAATCCTTTATATAGTGCTTCTTCTGTATATTTCATTAAATTGCTTATTTCTTCACTAACTTTTCCAACTTTGTATGTTCTTGCAGTGTCTGCATGATAACCTTTATAACATGCACCTACATCAATTTTGATTATATCACCATTTTGTAGTTTTCTATCTTTTGGAATCCCGTGTACTACTTCATCATTAATTGATGTACATATACTTGCAGGGTATCCTTCATAATTTAGAAATGATGGAATACAATCTCTGTCTCTTATAAATTTTTCTGCTATTTCATTAAGCTCTTTTGTAGTTACGCCAGCTTTTACTTCTGTTTCCATTAAATTTAGTAAATCATAACATACTTTACCAGCGTAACTCATTAAGCTTATTTCGTTTTCTGTTTTTTCATTAATCATTTAAAACTCCTAGAATACTTTCTATAACTTTTATTATATCATCAGGATTTTTTGAACCGTCTATTTCTATAAGTTTTCCTTTATTTCTAAAGTACTCGATTACTTTTTTAGTTTCAGTCATATAAGTATTATATCTTTTTTCGTAAGATTCTTTTGTATCATCTTTTCTAGATATTAATTCAACTTTACAATCATCACATAGATTTTCTTCTTGTGGTATTGCATATCCAGTTAGTTTGTTATAGTTTTTTTTGCATACTGGACAAGTAAGTCTTCCTAATATTCTTTTTAATCCTGTTTCTTTATCAATGTTAATAAATAGTACTTTATCAACTTCTAAGCCTAAATTTGAAAGTATTTCTTCATAGTCTTCTGCTTGATTAAGTTTTCTAGGATATCCATCTAACATGAAAGGAATATTTAAGTCTATAGTATTTAATTTAGATTTGATTAGTTCTTTCATTAAATTATCATCTATCATTAAACCATTATTTACTATTTCAGTTATTTTTTTTCCTATTTCGGTGTTAGAATTCATTTCGCTTCTTAATAATTCTCCTGCACTTATATGGGTAAATCCATATTTTTCTTTTAATAAAGTACTGTATGTACCTTTACCTGCTGCTGGAGGAGCGATAAATATAATATTCACTAGTTACCTCCTATAAGCACGACTTGCTACTGAAGATTCTAGTTGTTTATAAGTTTCTAATAATACTCCTACTACAATTAATATACTTGTTCCACCTAATGTTACAATACTTGGCATATCTGATACCCAACTAAATATAATTGGAATTGCTGCGATTGCGGCGATGAATATTGCTCCCATAAATGTTATTCTAGATAGAACTTTTGATACATATTTTGTTGTTTCTGTTCCTGGTCTTACTCCTGGTATGTATCCGTTTTGTTTATTTAGATTTTTAGATATATCTTCTGGATTTACTGCTGCTACAAAAGTATAACCATAAGTAAATGCTATTATTAATATGATATATACTGCAAATCCTATAGGTGTTGTTGTTGTTAAGTATTTTTTTATGAATACATTAAATGCTTCATTTTTTATGAAATAAGTTAATGTTGTTGGGATTGCTAGTACTGCTGATGCAAATATTACTGGCATTACGCCTGCACTGTTTATTCGTAATGGTAAGAAAGATCCGTTTCCTTTATAAGCTCCATTGCTTCTGTTTGAATATTGTATAGGAATTCTTCTTTCTGCATCAGTTACATAAATTACTCCAACTATTATTCCTACATATAGTAAAATAAATATTACAAATGATACTATTCCTAAGAATGTATTAGAACCACTTAATACCAAGTTTTTAAATGCTTCTACAAACATTCCTGGTACTGTATTTATGATACCTGCCATTATTATTAAGCTTATACCATTTCCTAAACCTTTATTAGTTATTTGGTCTCCTAACCAAAGTAAGAATGCTGTTCCTGCTGTTAATATTACACTTATTTCTACATATTCAAGTGCACTTCCTGATTTTCCCATAAACATTAATGAGTAAATATAACCTTCAAATAGTGCAAAGATTATTCCTAGGTATCTATTTATTTTATTTATTTTTCTTCTTCCTTCTTCTCCCATTTGTTTTAGATCTTGGAAGTAAGTGATACCCATTAAATCCATTTGTAGTACTTGTAATACAATGGAAGCTGTTATGTATGGCATTACTCCTAGTGCGAAGATACTAAATTGTTTTAGTCCTCCTCCACTCATAGCATTTAATAATTCTAGAAATCCCAAATCATTTGTTATTGCTTTCATACCTGGCACAGTTATTGCATTTCCAAGAGAGAAAATTAATAATGCACCTAGTGTGAAAAGAATTCTACTTTTAAGGTCTTTATTAGTTTTCTTAAATATTTGCTTGAATGTTGCAAACATCTAAATCACCTCAACTTTTCCACCGATACTTTCTATTTTATTTATTGCTGAATTTGTGAATACGTTTGCTTTTACAGTTAGCTTCTTCTCAAGTGTACCGTTACCTAATATTTTGATTCCACTTAATTCTTTTTTCACAAGTCCAGTACTCTTTAGTAGTTCTGGTGTTACAGTTGTGTTTTCGTCAAATCTATTTAAGTCGCTAACATTTACTACAGCATATCTTCTAGTAAATCTAGCATTGTTGAATCCACGTCTTGAAATTCTTTTGTATAATGGATTTTGTCCACCTTCAAACCAAGGTTTGATACTTGCTCCAGAACGAGATTTTTGTCCATTTTCACCACGAGTACTTGTTTTACCCATTCCGCTTCCTGGGCCTCTACCTACTATTTTTTTTCTGTGAGTAGATCCAGGATGGTTTTTTAATTCATTTAATTTCATTATCCTATAATCTCCTCTACTGTTTTTCCACGTAATGCTGCAATATGTTCAGCGCTTCTTTGTTTCTTTAGTGCATCCATAGCAGCTTTAGCTGTATTTATTTGTGTATTGCTTCCAAGTGATTTTGATACTATATCTTTAACACCAGCAAGCTCTAATACGTTACGAACTGGTCCACCAGCGATTATTCCGCTTCCGGCTTTAGCTGGTTTTATTAATACTTTTGCAGCTCCGCATATTCCAGTAACTTCATGACTTAAAGTTCTATCTTCTACTAAATTAACTTTAATTACATTTTTTTCTGCTGCTTTAATAGCTTTTGAAATTGCTTCTGGTACTTCATTTGCTTTTCCAGTTCCTAGTCCTACTCTACCTTTTCTGTCACCTACTGCAACAGTAGCAGTAAATCTCATTGAACGTCCGCCTTTAGTTGTTTTAGATACACGCCCGATAGAGATAACTTTTTCTTCATAAGGACTTTTTTTAACGAATTCTCTTTTGTTATTTCTTTCTCTATTATTTCTTTCTTTTCCGTTATTATCTTTCATAATATCCTCCCTTTAGAATTTAAGTCCAGCCTCGCGTGCTGCGTCTGCTAGGGCTTTTACTCTTCCGTGATATTTGTATCCACCACGGTCGAATACTACTTCAGTGATACCTGCGGCTAATGCTTTTTTAGCAACTTCTGTTCCTACTTTTGTTGCGGCGTCCATATCACATTTTTTTATTTTCATATCTAATGAAGAGGCACTTACTAATGTTACACCATTTACATCATCTATAAGTTGTGCATAGATGTTTGTATTACTTCTAAATACGTTTAATCTTGGTGTGTTTGAGTCTCCAGAGACATTTTTTCTAATGCGTGCACGTCTTTTCATACGACTCACATTTTTTGATTCTTTTTTTATCATATTTTATACCTCCCTTAAGCAGCTTTCTTTCCTTCCTTACGTCTTATAAATTCATCTTTATATTTAATTCCTTTTCCTTTATAAGGTTCAGGTTCTCTTACACTACGAATTTTAGCTGCAAATTCTCCAACAACTTGTTTATCAAATCCACTTATTGTTAATTCGTTTTGACTTGGAGCTTCCATTTTTATTCCTGTTGGAGCTTCCATTTTAACTGGATGTGAATACCCAGCACTTATGGTTAATGTGTTCCCGGCAACAGCAAATTTGTAACCAACACCATTTATTTCTAATTCTTTTTTAAAACCTTCGCTTACTCCAATTAACATATTATTTATGTTTGCATTTGTAGTTCCGTGAAGTTGTTTTAATGTTTTAGAATCGTTGTCTCTTGTTACTAAAACTTTACCATCTTCTATTTTTACATTGATTCCTGGTTTAGTATCTAGAGTCATATTTCCTAATTTTCCTGATACACTTACATTATTTTCGTTAACATTAACTGTTACACCTTCAGGTATAACTAATTCTCTATTACCTATTCTACTCATATTAACTCCTTACCAAATATATGCAAGAACTTCTCCACCTAAGTTTTCTTTTCTTGCTTCCCTATCTGTCATTATTCCTTTAGAAGTTGATACTATAGCTATTCCTAGACCATTTAATACTCTTGGAACTTCAGTAGCGTTTACGTATACTCTAAGTCCAGGTTTACTGATTCTTTTTAGACCAGTTATTACCCTTTCTTTTTTCTCTCCATATTTTAATTTTAATGTTAACATTTTTTTAGATCCGTCAGTTATTTCTTCAAAACCATTAATGTATCCTTCACTCTCTAAAATTCTAGCAATTTCTTTAGTCATTTTTGAACTAAGTACGTCAACTGTTTTATATTTCATTGCACTTGCATTACGAATTCTTGTAAGCATATCGGCAATTATATCATTTACCATTACTATAGTCCTCCCTTCTTACCAACTAGACTTTTTAACGCCTGGTATTTGTCCTTTATAAGCTAGTTCTCTAAAGCATATACGGCATAGTCCGAATTTTCTTAATACTCCGTGAGGTCTACCGCATCTTTCGCATCTTGTATAATTTCTTACTTTAAATTTTGAGCCTCTTTTTTGACTTACTTTTTTACTTGTTTTTGCCATTCGTGTGACCTCCTTATTTCTTGAAAGGTAAACCAAAACTACTTAATAGTTCTAGAGCTTCTTCATTTGTTTTAGCAGTTGTTACTATAACTATGTCTAATCCTCTAGTTTTTATTACTGTATCGTAGTCTACTTCAGGGAATATTAATTGTTCTTTTATTCCTAAAGTATAGTTTCCTCTTCCATCAAAACTCATGCGTGAAATTCCTCTAAAGTCACGTACACGTGGTAATGCTATTTTCACTAATTTTTCTAAGAATGTATACATTCTTTCACCACGTAAAGTTACTTTGCAACCGATTTTATTTCCTTCTCTAAGTTTGAAGCCTGCGATTGATTTTTTTGCTTTTGTAATTACGGGCTTTTGACCAGCAATACATTCTAATTCTTTTACTGCAGCTTCTAAGTATTTTGAATCTGTTATAGCATCTCCTACACCCATGTTAAGTACTATTTTTTCTAGTTTTGGTACTTGCATAATAGATGTGTATCCAAATTTTTCTTTTAGAGCAGGCACGATTTCTTTATCATAAACTTCTTTTAATGTTTCCATTATTTGCCTCCTATTTATTTACTTTCCTTTTTAGTTTCTTTCTTTGAGTCTTTTTTAGTTTCTTTTTTTTCACTATTTGATATAACTTTTACATTTGATATATGAATAGGAGCTTCTGTTTCAAGGATTCCTCCAGTTTCGTTTGTTCTACCAGGTTTAATATGTTTTTTTACGATATTTACGCCTTCAACAATAACTCTGTTTTCATCTCTTAAAACTTTTGATACTTTGCCTTCTTTTCCTTTATTGCTTCCAGTAATTACTTTTACTTTATCTCCGATTTTAATTCTCATACTCGTATCCTCCTATAATACTTCTGGTGCTAGTGAAACTATCTTCATAAATTCTTTATCACGAAGTTCACGAGCAACTGGTCCTAGAACACGTGTTCCAACTGGACTCTTATCATCTTTAATTAGAACACAAGCATTGTCATCAAATTTAATGTGTGATCCATCAGGTCTTTTAACACCTTGAACTGTTCTAACTATTACAGCTTTTACGACTTTTCCTTTTTTAACGTTTGAGTTAGGTATAGCTTTTTTTACAGTACCTACTACTACGTCTCCAATATTTCCGCTTCTTACAAAGCTTCCGCCAAGTACTCTAATTACTAATATTTCACGAGCACCTGAGTTGTCAGCTACTTTTAAACGGCTTTCTGGTTGTACCATAATACTCACGTCCTCCTTTATAGTATGATAGCTTCTTCTACTATGCTATCTAGTACAAATCTTTTAGTTTTACTTAGTGGACGACATGCTACTATTTTTACTATGTCGCCTACTTTAGCTTTATTTTCTTCATCATGTGCTTTATATTTTTTTGAATATTTAACTCTTTTTTTGTAAATTGGGTGTTTTTTGTATGTTTCAGTTTCTACTACAATAGTTTTATCCATGCTTGCACTTACAACTTTACCCACTACTGTTTCTTTAAGTTTTTCCATATTTCCTCCTACTTCTCGTCCTTACGTTCGTTAAGTACGGTTTTCATTCTAGCGACATCATGTCTTAATTCTTTTATTCTATGTGGTTTTTCAAGTCCACTTGTAGCTCCACTAAAACGTAGGTTCCATAATTCTTTTTTTACTTCTGTAATTTTTGTGTTTATTTCTTCAGTGGTCATTTTTCTTATTTCATTAGTTTTCATTTACTTCACCACTTTCTTTCATTATGAATTTTGTTTTAATTGGTAATTTATGGCTAGCTAAACGAAAGGCTTCTCTTGCAGTTTCTTCAGTAACATCATCCATCTCAAACATGATTTTACCTTCTTTAACTACTGCTACCCATTCTTCAACAGCACCTTTTCCGCTTCCCATACGAACTTCTAATGGTTTTTTTGTTCTTGCTAAATGAGGGAATATGTTAATCCAAATTTTACCTCTTTTAGACTTTTTCATTTCTCTTGTCATTGCTACACGAGCTGCTTCAATTTGTCTTGCAGTTATGTAAGAACCTTCTTTAGCAACTAGTCCGTAAGTTCCAAAAGATAACTTATTTTTACCTTTACTTTTACCTTCATAGCTTAGACGATGAGGTTTTCTGTATTTAGTTCTCTTTGGTAGTAACATCTTTTTTACCTCCCTTATTTCCTTTAGCAGGAAGGATCTCTCCTTTGTATATCCAAACTTTTACACCGATTTTTCCGTAGATTGTATCAGCTTCTTTATGAGCATAGTCTATATCAGCTCTTAATGTATGTAAAGGTACTGTTCCTTCTGTGTATCCTTCACTTCTTGCTATTTCAGCACCGTTTAAACGTCCAGATACTTGAGTTTTGATACCTTTTGCTCCTGCTTTCATTGTGTTTCTTATTGCTCTTTTTTGGGCAACTCTGAATGAAGCACGATTTTCAATTTGTGTTGCGATGTTTTCTGCAACTAATGCTGCATTCAAATCTGGTTGTTTGATTTCTACTATTGAAATGTAGATTTCCTCTCCAGTTAGTTTTGATAACTCTTTTTTATGTTTTTCTATTTCTTCTCCACCACGACCTATTACGATTCCAGGTTTAGAAGTATTAATTATTACATTTGTTCTCTTTTTATTTCTTTCTATAACAATATTAGCGACTGAGCTTCCTTTTAATTTCTTTTCTAAGTATTCACGAATTTTAATATCTGTATTTAAAAGCTTTGAAAAGTCCTTACTAGGTGCATACCATTTACTTTCCCAGTCTTTATTAATTCCTATTCTTAGTCCGACTGGACTTACTTTTTGCCCCATTCTCTAGTCCTCCTTTATTGTCTCTCCGTCACTTACGCACACGTATATGTGACTAGTTCTTTTATCTCTTCTATCAACAGAACCACGAGAAGCTATTTTACTTCTTTTTAATGTTGTTCCTTCATTGATATATGTTTCTTTTATATATAGTTTATTTTCATCTAAATTTAAGTTGTTAACTGCATTTGCTACAGCGCTATTTAATACTTTACTTATTAAACGACTTCCTTTTGTATTAGTGTTCATAAGTATAGCTCTAGCTTCTGCTACTTTTTTTCCTCTTATAAGGTCAAGGGTCATTCTTGCTTTTCTAGGTGCAATCATGGCACCTTTATGTATTGCATAAGTTTCCATATTTCCACCTTCCTATTTGTTTTCGCCAGCGTGTCCACCAAACTTACGAGTTTGTGCAAACTCTCCAAGCTTGTGACCTACCATGTCTTCTGTTATGTACACAGGAATAAACTCTTTTCCATTATGTACTGCTATTGTATGCCCAACAAAATCAGGATAAATTGTTGAACGACGTGACCAAGTTTTAATTACTTCTTTTTTACCACTTTCGTTTAATGCTTTTACTTTTTTTAGTAATCTATCAAACACATATGGTCCTTTTTTTAAACTTCTTGACATACTCACAAATCCTTTCTCTATTTTTTCTTTCTACGTGATACTATTAATTTCTCACTAGCTTTTTTTGTTTTACGTGTCTTAAGTCCTAACGCTGGTTTACCCCATGGAGTCATAGGTCCTTTGCGTCCGATTGGAGCTCTACCTTCACCACCACCATGTGGATGGTCGTTAGGGTTCATGACAGATCCACGTACTGTAGGACGCCATCCCATATGTCTTTTACGTCCAGCTTTTCCTAAATGTACTAGTTCATAATCAAGATTACCAACTGTACCTATAGTAGCACGACATACGCCTTGGATCTTTCTTGTTTCTCCAGATTTTAATCTGATTAGGACATATTTTCCTTCTCTTCCTAGGATTTGTGCACTTGAACCCGCGCTTCTTGCAAGTTGTGCTCCTTTTCCAGGATTTAATTCTATATTATGAATTACAGTTCCAACTGGAATATTCATAAGTGGTAGTGCATTACCTATTTTAATATCAACATTTTCTCCACTTTCGATTTTGTCTCCAACTTTTAAATTAAGTGGTGCGATGATATACCTTTTTTCTCCATCTGCATAATTGATTAATGCAATGTTTGCACTTCTGTTTGGATCGTATTCGATCGAGCTAACAGTTCCTATTATTCCGTCTTTATTTCTTTTGAAATCTATTACACGGTATTTTCTTTTAACTCCTCCTCCACGATGTCTTACAGTGATTCTACCTTGATTATTTCTTCCAGCTTTACTTTTAGTTTTTCTTGTTAAACTTTTTTCAGGAGTACTTTTAGTGATTTCTTCGTTTACTAGAGTACTCATGTGTCTAGTTCCATTTGTTATTGGTTTATATTTTCTAATTGCCATATAATCACCTTCTAAAACTCTATTGTAGAGCCTTCCTTAAGTTTTACATAAGCTTTTTTATAAGATGAAGTGTATCCAGTATATTTACCTACTCTTCTCTTTTTGCTTCCTTGATTAACTGTGTTAACGCTTTCTACTTTTACTCCAAAGTTGCTTTCTATAGCTTGTTTAATTTGAGTTTTATTAGCTTTTTTGTCCACTTTGAATACATATACGTTTTCACTAGCTAAGTTATTTGTCTTTTCAGTTACTATTGGTGCTTTGATTATTTCAAAATTCATTATTTAAGCACCTCCTCTATTTTTGTTACACTAGCTTCGTCTATTAATAAATTATCAGCACTCACTAAGTCTAAAACGTTTACTCCTGTTGGTTCTACTACAAATAAGTTACTAACATTTCTTGCTGCAAGAGCAACATTTCCATTTTCTCCATCAGTTACGATTAATGTTTTACCTGTTAGTTTTAAATTATTTAGTGTAGATAGGAATTCTTTAGTTTTAGGTGTTTCTAATTCTAAATTTTCAACTACGCATAGTTTTTTATCTTTGAATTTTTCAGAAAGAGCACTTTTTAATGCTAATCTTCTTTCTTTTCTGTTCATTTTAAAGCTGTAGTCTCTTGGAGTAGGTCCGAATACTATTCCTCCACCTACCCAGTGAGGAGCTCTAGTTGAACCTTGACGAGCACGTCCTGTTCCTTTTTGTCTCCATGGTTTTCTTCCACCACCACTAACTTCGCTTCTGTCTTTAGTTTTATGTGTTCCTTGTCTTAGTGAAGCAAGTCCTAGTCTGATGGCATCGCTCATAACAACTTCGTTTATTTCTATGTTCCATATTTCATCATTAAGTGTTATATCTTTTACTTCAGATCCGCTTAGTGATAATACTTTTGTTTTTGCCATTATTCTTCACCTTCCTTTTGTGAAGTTTCTTCTTCTGTATTAGATTCTGTATCAGTTTCTGCCATCTCTTCAGTTTCTGTTACAGTTTCTTCTGTTTCTACTGGAGTTTCTTCTACTACTTCTGTTACTTCTTCTGTAACAGCTTCATTAGTTTCTTCTATAACTTCTTCAACTACATAAGATACTAATTCTCTAGCTTCTTTGCTACCTCCATTTTTAATTGCTGTTTTTACTAGAACATAACCTTTTTTTGGTCCTGGGATGTTTCCACTTATAAGTAAGCAACTGTTTTCTACATCTACTGCGATAATTTCAAGATTTTGAATAGTTACTTGTTCATTACCCATATGTCCTGGTAATTTTTTTCCTTTTAAGACTCTCATTGGTCTCATTGGTCCACGAGAACCAACAGCTCTGTGATAATGTGAACCATGTGACATAGGTCCTCTACTGAAGTTATGTCTCTTAATTGTTCCTTGGAAGCCTTTACCTTTTGATGTACCTGTTACATCAACTATTTCTCCAGCTTCAAAAGTTTCTACACCGATTATTTGTCCAACCTCGTAGTTAGTTACATCTAATCCTTTTATTTCTTTTAAGAAGCGCTTAGGTGTAGTATTAGCTTTTTTAACGTGTCCCATTTCTGGTTTATTAGATACTTTTTCTCTTTTAGTAAAAGCACCTAATTGAATGCTGTTATACCCATCTTTTTCAACTGTTTTGATTTGAGTAACAACGTTAGCTTCAACTTCTACTACAGTTACTGGTATAAGTTTTCCGTCAGTTGTGAATACTTCTGTCATTCCAACTTTACGGCCTAAGATTCCTTTAGTCATAATTATCCTCCCTATAAATTTTTAATTATAATTTAATTTCGATATCTACCCCACTAGGTAAGTCTAAGTGTGTTAGAGCTTCTACAGTTTCTTTACTTGGACTATCAATATCAATTAATCTTTTGTGTGTACGCATCTCGAATTGTTCACGAGAATCTTTATATTTGTGAACAGCTCTTAATACAGTAAATTTTTCAATATCAGTTGGTAGTGGAACTGGTCCTGATACTATACCACCTGTTCTTTTTACTGTATCAACGATTTTGCTTGCGGCTCCATCTAATATTCTGTGGTCGTAAGCTTTAAGTCTGATACGAACTTTTTCCTTTGCCATTTTTGTTTACCCTCCTTCGCCTATTTTTCAAATAGACTCGCTCGGCATAAATTACCTGATACTAAATTAAATATTTACAACTTAACCGGGTGTATCAGCAACCTTATGCTTCTTTGCGGTCATTCGTAGTTAATTATATGATAATTATGGGCAAAAATCAACCTTTTTTTTGCAAATTTTTCGTAAAGTTTTCGTAAAATAAAATTTATATTTTTTAGCATAAATTCAGGAAATTTTATTTTTAGTTTTTCTTATTTTATTTCTAGAAGAATGTCTATTAAAAATAAAGTTGATTTTTTTGAAAAAATAGCTATATATAATATAGAAAGAGAAAAAAGTTTTTATTTTATTTTTGTTTTTTTGTTTACATTTAGTAATTTTATTTGAAATGTGTTATCTTTATTTTCAATAATTAAGATCTCTTTTTCATTAGTTGAAGAAATTATTTTAATTATTTCATTTTCTTTTATTGATATAGTTTTTATATTTTTTGGCATTTTTTTACAATCCTTTTTTTAAAGTTTTTTGTTATTATCAGTAATTATTATATAATATATTTATGGCTTATGCCAGATTTTTCTAATATATTATATATTTTTTGAATATCTTAAAATTATTGTAGGTGGTATGTTATGAAATTTGAAATAAAGAAGACTAAAGAAAAAGAACCTGCTACATATAAATCTATTTATATAAAGGAGAGTCTTGCCCAAGAAGTAGAATTAATAGCTAAAGAAAATAATACTTCTTTTAATAACGTAGTTATCAGTATGATTGAAGCTTGTTTATATTCAGATAAATAGCCTTGTTTGTATTAATGAAAAATATAGGAAATAACTCCTATATTTTTTAGTTGAATTGATTTTAATTGAGGTAGTAATTGCTTTTATATACATTTTATGATATGATTTCATTTAGTTTTGAGGGGGATATTTTTATGGAAAATAGAAATTTTATAATTAATAAAAAAGATATATCAAAAATAGTATCTTATATATTAGCTGGTTCCATCGCTGCTTCAACATTGACTGGATGCGAATCTAAAAGAGATCCTATTTTAAAGGGTACAATTTTAGAAGCAACTAGTGTCGTTACTTTTGAAGACGGAACAAAGGATATTGTCTTAGTAGATTGTTATTGTACTTATGATGTTTATAATCATTATTATAGTGTAATATCAGGAGAATACTTTTGTAGTAATAAGTGTGAAACTCCAGAGCTTTCAGGATCAACACATCAATATGAAATTATTAATGAAGAAGATATTGTTTGTTATTTAACAGCTCTGGATGTTACAAAAGCAATGCGAGGCGAATTAAGCGAGGATGATATAGTTGATATCGTCAATAGAGTTTTAGATTCAACCGAGGATATAACTAATAATAAAACAAGATAATTATTTTAAGCAGAAATTAAAAGAGTTCATAAGTTTCTGCTTTTTGTTTGTTCACTAAGTCTTGACTTAAATGATATTGTTTAGATATACCTTTACCTGTATTTGGTACTTGGCTTGTATAAATGAAATCTGATATAAACACTGTTAATAATATAATACATATAGCTGTTTTTATTTTTGAATTTATTTTCTTGTATATATTATCTAAAATTGGCGCTAGGAAGTAAGTAAAAGCACATCCGCCTAATCCGAAAAGCAAAAGTCCTTCAAGACATATTCTACCATCTATATTTAGAAAATATCCTGTATAGTCCCAATATTTTAAATGTTTAAAAGTTTCTAAATACCATGCTGTTGTGTATTCTACTATTCCACATAGAATAAAAGAAGATAGAAATAATTGGAAAGGTTTTTCTCTAAATCTTTTTAGGAAAAACAATATCATTATTCCTCCAAAACCATATATAGGTAACCAAGGTCCATGCATAGTTCCTCTGTTTACAAAAACTCCGTGATTTACTAAGTGATAAAATACTTCCCATATCCAGCCAATCATAGCGAATGTAAAAAATAATAATATATAAGTTTTTAAATCATATGATTTATTATAATCAATTTTTAACCATTTCTTTGTTTTATCAGGTTTTATATTATATTTCTCATCTGGATAAGAACCATCAACTTCTTTTTCTATTTCTAAGAGTGTATCATTTAAAAGTTTTCCGTTTTCTATGATATCTTTTTTCTTATTTCTTAATTCCATATATATTTCTGAATATAATGTTTCTTTATATATATTAGAGTAAAAAATACCACTTAGATTTAAAGTTATTACATTTAATAGACTCCATCCTATTAATGAAAGATCTACTTTAAATAAATTGAATTTTTCATTATTAGTTAGTTCTTTAGATAGTTTGAATGCTTCTTTTTTTGTAATGTTTGGGGTTTCTGCTAGTATGTATGGAATTAATTTATATTCATAGTGTTTTATAAATCCACCTATTATTGTTAGAAACCAAAGTATTTCATATAATGTTTTTATAAATAGTATATAAGCTAAATGTAACGTTTTTTTAATTTTATATGGAAATAAAAGTTTTTCAAGTTTTGTATTTCTATATTTTCTTTGTTCTATAAAAAATCTATTTTTTCCTATTTCAAGAACTCTTAAAAAAATTGCATTAAATATGAATAGAATTATATTAGATAAAATTATAATTATAGCTATGTCTACTTTTTCTTCAAGTATCAATTTATTAAATCCATTAAGAAGACCATATATAAAAGAGCCACTTTTAGTTATTTCATTAACAAATGTTGATAAAACTCCATCATAATATTTTTCATTTATTTTGTCTTCTATTTTCTTTTCTTCTTTAGTTTTTAATAATATTTTATCTATTATTTCTTTTTTTGTTAATTTATTATCGTTTAAAACTTCTTTAATTTCTATGCTATTTGGATCTATTTCTAGGATACTGTTTCTGCTATTTGAAAAATTTCCTGTAAGTAAAAGAGAGCAAATAAATACTATTATCACATTTCTAAAATAGTGATGTTTTATATTTTGTTTTGCTTTCTTTTTTAATTCTTTTCTATTAAACATATTACCACTTCATTTATGCTATTTTATCATTATTGTTTTTATTTTACAAATAGCTATTATAGATTAATAGCTTTTATATCATTAGTTATATCTCCATTACCGTTTACTGGAATAGGTTCTCCTAGATAAGTAGATTTTGGTTTGAAAATGCATTTTATGAAGTCTTTGTCTCTAGCAAGTATTTCTCTTAATTCTCTATACATTTCTCCACTGTATCTTTTTGGATCTGAGCCAACTCCGTAAGCGTCTAAACCTAAAGATTCAGCAATATATAGAGCTCGGTGGAGATGATATTTTTGAGTTACAATTATTATTTTTTTTGCACCAAAAATTTCTTTCGCTCTGTAGATACTGTCATAAGTTGAAAATCCGGCATGATCCATAAATATATCACTAGACGGCACACCATTTTCTATTGCATAGTTTTTCATTACACTTACTTCATTATAGTTAATACTACCATGATCTCCACTAACTATAATTTTTGGAGAGATGTTATTTTTGTAAAGATTAATTGCTTCATTTAGTCTAGCTTCTAACATAGGGCTTGGTTTATCTCCCCATATTCCAGCACCTAATACTAGGATACAGTCAACGTTTTCTATTTTTATATCTTCAGTATTTTTTATTATGTATTTGTTTGTTGTTTGTTTTATGTAAAAGTTTATAGATAATAATACTATTAGAATTAATAATATAAATATAGTTAACACTTTAATTAATGATTTAATTTTAGTTTTCATTTTTCACCCCTTTTTATTTTTTCTAAATATTCCATTCCCTTTTTTGCTTGAGAGTATTCTTTAAAATGATTTATTTTATAAGATTTACCATTTTTTATAAAGTTTGAACCAGTTTGATGAAAGTCAAAAGACACATTATATTTATCACATGTTTCTTTTATTTTTTTAATCCATTCAAAATCACATGGTCGTGCATTTTCATAAGATTCTCCACTTACAGATACTTCATCTATTTTTCCTGTTGCTAAGTATTTGTTTAAGTCAATATATTCTAGGATTGGTGATACAAATATAAATTTCTTTTTTGCTTTTATGTCAATTAATATAGGCAGTCTAACGTCTGCTTTTTCCTGATTTTCAGTTGTAACAGCTATTATTACATTATCGTATCCATCTTTCCAGTCTAGTGGAATGCATTTATTGAATCTTTCTATTCTTTTTGTACAAATTAGAAAATAAACATCATTTCTTTCTTTGATAATTTTCCATGCATCTTCTCTCCATTCATCTGCTTCTTCTATAAAGAAATCTGAAGTGAAACAAGTTGCTACTACACTTTTAGGTGGAATTTTAAAATTGCCTTGTCTATCTTTTTTTAGTGGTAAGTTAAAATTTGTTTTTGATTTCGTTATAGTATTTGTATCTTTATCTCTTTTAGAATCTAAGTAAAATACAAAGCAGTTTAAACATCCTGGACTACATTTGTGGCAGCCATGCCAAGGGTTCCAATCTTTTCTAATCATAAGAATTCCTCCATATTTGTTTTTAGGCATGTACAGATATTATATCATGCAAAAAGCAAATCATCTTGGATTCGCTTATTACTTGTCATTCAGTTTTACTTTTTATCGGTATTCTCAATACTGTTTTTAGTTTATCAACATTACATCTTCTGGGATCGCTTAAATATATTTCATGGTGAAATCTTTTATTTGAGATATCTGTTTCATAATTTAAAGATTCTATGTAGTCATGCATTAATTTTAAAGTTTCAGGTTCGTTATCATAAGAACCTATGTGCATACATTGTACACATTCACCTTCATCATATTCTAAAAATTCCACTTTGCTATAATCTTTTTGCTTTTTTTTTGTTGAATCTTCTATTGCCCATTGGAAATCATTTTTTGTTATAAAATCTGGTAAACGTATTAAAGATATAAAGTTAAAATCCTCTTTTTTAGTATAATCTATACTTTTATTATTTTCTTGCCACCAGAATCCTTCTAGTGGTGGAACTACATATTCAAAATATCCTTTTATTTTATATGATGTTTTATAGCTCATTTTCAGAGTAAATGCTATAGTGTATAGAAGTTCAATTGATTTTTTGTATTCACCATTTTCGTCATTGGGATTTCCTTTGCCTTTTACTGCTAAATAATTCATTTTTGGGATTGTAATTATACTCGGTTTATTTTTAGGCATATAAAATTCTTTATATTCTTTTTTGTAATCAAAAGCCATTAATTTATCCTCCTATAGATATTTTATCATAGAATTTGAGATGAAATAACAATAAAATTTAGGCTTTCTATTTTTTCTATTATTTCATTTAATAAAGATTCTTCTTGGACTTCTATAGTTATATCTTTGTTTTCTAAAGATATCGTATAGGAATTTATACCTTTAATATTTTTTAGAGTTTTATCAATTCTTTGAATACATCCTTCACATTTTATTCCTTCTATTTGTAATTTTATTTTTTTCATTTTATCCTCCTTAATCGTAGCGAATTAAAAACAACAGTTAGACTACTTATAGTCATCATTATGCTGCCAAGCATAGGTGTCATAATAATATTATATTTTTCAAATAGACCCATAGCTATAGGAATAATTATTATATTATAGAAGAAGGCACAGAATAAATTTTGTTTTATTATTTTATATGCTGTTTTACTTATATTTATTAAGTCTAAAATATTAATAAGATTATTGTTCATTAATATTACATCTGATTGTTGTATAGCAATTCCAGTCCCATCATTTATACTTATTCCTATTGTTGATTTTGATAAGGCTGGAGCGTCATTTATTCCATCTCCTACCATTATTACTTTATCTCCATTTTTAATTAGTTTATCAATGTAGTTTGCTTTTTCTTTTGGAAGCACGTTAGATATAATATTAGTAATTCCTAATTCTTTTCCTACAGATGTTGCTACTTTTTCATTATCACCTGTTAACATTATTGGTTCTATGTTATTTTCTTTTAACTTTTTTATAGTTTTTTTAACTTCATCTCTTATTATGTCTTTTATACCTACTAAACCTATTATTTTTTTATTTTCTAATATGTAAAAATAAGTGCAGTTACTATTTAGTAGATTGTTTAAGTCTTTCTCTTTTGTTTCGTTTATTTTTAAATCGTTTAATATTTTTTTATTTCCTAAATAATAATCATTGTTATTTATCTCAGCTTGTATTCCTTTTCCATCTATTATTTTAAAGTTATTTACTTCTAATTTTTCTGTAACTTTGAAAGCTGTTTTTATAGGATGAGTTGATTCATTTTCAATATTAGATGTTATATTTATTAGTTCTTCATCTTTATATTTAGAATAGTTATATAGTTTATATAGTTTAAGAGTTCCATATGTAAGAGTGCCTGTTTTATCGAAAACAATTTTATTTATTGTTGGTCCATTTTCAAGAACTTCACTATTTTTTATGAAAAGACCTTTTTTTGCGCATAAGCCATTACTTACTACAACAACAAGTGGAACTGCAAGTCCTAGGGCACAAGGGCAAGCGACTACTAATACTGTGATAAAATGTAAAAGTGATTTTTGAAAAGATATGCCTATTAAAAGTCCTACTATAAATGTCGATATTGCTATTAATATTATTAGAGGCACAAAGTATCCACTTATCTTATCAGTAATTCTTTGAATTTTATTTTTAGTATTAGTGCCTTCTACAACCAATTTTACTATTTCGGATATTGTGGTGTCTTTTCCTATTTTTTTTGCTTCATATTCTATTACTCCATCATAATTTATAGAACCCGCGATTACAGATGAGCCTTCTTTTTTTAAAGCTGGTTCACTTTCACCAGTTATAAAACTTTCATCTAAATATGATGAACCTTTAATGATTATACCGTCTACTGCTATTTTTTCTCCAGGACGACATATTAAAATATCATTTGTTTTTATTTCATCTATTGTTACTGTTTTTTCTCCATCTTGTGTTTTTAGGTTTGCATCTTGTGGTGTTATTAATGCCAGTGCAGTTATTGCATCTTTAGTTTTATTTTTACTTATATTTTCTATGTATCTGCCTAATTTAATAAAGTATATTATCATGCATGACGATTCAAAATATAAATTATGAATATTATTTGATGTATTAATTAGAATATTTATTGTTTCGTAAAAACTATAAAAGAAACTTGATATAACACTAAAAGTTACAAGTGTATCCATGTTTGGCATTCTATGTATTAGATTTTTTATACCATTTTTTAATATATCTTTTCCATAATATAAAAATATAAAAGTTAATAGCAATTCTATTGTTGAAAGAATTTTTGGATTATCAAATATTATTATAAATGGTATATTTAGCATATGTCCCATTGATAAAAACATTATTATTATAGTTAGTATTCCCATTAAGATTAATTTTATTTTTTCATGTTTATTTGATTGTACTTTTTCTAATCCTTTAAATTCTCCTAAACTTTCAAATCCAGCATCCGAAACAAATTTTTCTATTTCTTTAATTTTTAAGTTTTCGTATTCAATTGTTGCTATTGATAGGATAAGATTTACAGATGCATTTTTTATATTTTTTTGTCTGTTTAAGTATTTTTCTAATCCGTTGGCACAGGCGCTGCAGGTCATTCCATCAATTTTTAGTATTAGTTTTTTCATTTATTTCTCCATTTTTAATTCTTAATACTCTTAGCGAATTAAGTATTGAAATTATTGTAACTCCAACGTCTGCGAATACTGCTGCCCACATAGTGGTTAATCCTAATACGCTTAGTATTAATACACTTATTTTTATGATTATAGCAAATATTATATTTTCTTTAGCAATTCGTACAGTTTTTTTTGATATTTTTATAGCACTTGCTAAACATGAAGGCATGTCATTCATAATTACTATATCTGATGCTTCTATTGCAGCATCGCTTCCTATTGCGCCCATTGCTATTCCTATATCTGAAAGTGCTAATACTGGTGCATCATTTATTCCATCTCCTATAAATACAAGTTTTCCTTTAGATGATTTTTTAGTAATTAATTGTTCAACTATATTAACTTTATCTATAGGCAAAAGTTCTGCATAATATTCATCTAGATTTAGTTCATTAAATACATACTTACTTATGTTATCATGATCACCTGTTAACATAATATTTTTAAGTTTTAAGTTTTTAAATAATTTAATTGCTTTATAAGAATCAGTTTTTATTTTATCTGAAATTAATATTGTTCCTGCAAATTTATTGTTAATTGCTATATAGATTATTGTGCCAATGTCATTACATTCATTAAATTTAATGTTATTTTCTTTCATTAGTTTTTCATTACCTACAAGAACAGTTTTTCCATCTATTTGTGACTTTATACCACATCCAGATATTTCTTTAGTTTTTGTTATTAGTTTTTCATCTATTTCTTTTCCATAATATTCTTTTAGTGAAATTGCTATTGGATGATTGGAGTAATTTTCTGCATATGTAGCAAATTTTAATAATTCTTTTTCACTATATTCAAGTGCATTTATTTTCTGTACAGTGAATACACCTTCTGTTAATGTGCCAGTTTTATCACATACAATAATTTCAGTATTTGAGAGAGCTTCTAAGTAATTACTTCCCTTTATTAATACGCCTATTTTAGATGAAGCGCCCAAGCCACTAAAGAAAGATAATGGAATAGAAATAACTAATGCACATGGGCATGAAACTACTAAAAATGATAAAGATTTATATATCCAGTCAGAAAATATTTGATTTTTGAAGATGATAGGTGGTATTAAAGCCAACAATAGAGCAATTAACACAACTATAGGCGTATATATTCTTGCAAATTTACTTATGAAGTTTTCTGATTTGGATTTTTTAGTACTAGCATTTTCTACAAGGTTAAGTATTTTACATACAGTACTTTCTTCAAACTTTTTTGTAACTTTAATTTTTAGTATACTATCTATATTTATGTAACCGCTTAGTACTTCATCATTTACTTTTATTTTTCGTGGAACTGATTCACCAGTTATAGCAACTGTATTTAGAAATGATTCACCTTCTATTACAATTCCATCTAATGGTATTTTTTCTCCTGGTTTTACAAGTATAATTTCTCCTATATTTATTTCTTCTGGGTTTACTTTTTTTGTTTCTTTTAAGGTTAAAAGATTTGCATAATCAGGTTTTATATCCATTAAATTAGAAATAGATTTACGAGATTTGTTTACTGCATAGCTTTGAAATAACTCTCCAATTTGATAGAACAGCATTACTGCTACAGCTTCTTCTAATTCGCCAATTAATGATGCTCCTATTGTTGCTAAAGACATTAGAAAATTTTCATCAAATATTTTTCCTCGTAATATGTTTCTGAATGCTTTTAGTAATACGTCATATCCCACTATTAAGTAAGCTAATATAAAAAGAAGTATGTTTATTATTTCATAATTAAATTTAATAATTATAGATATTAGCGTGAATATAAATGATATTATTATTTTTATTATTTGTTTTTTGTGTTTTTGATTCACATTAAACCTCCTCGATATTTACATCTGGTTCTTCTTTTTTTATTATTTTTTTTATTTTTTCAAGAGCATCATTTTTATTTTCTTCTTCACATTCGAAAGTTAATTTTTCAGTCATAAAACTTATACTTGCATTATCTATTAAATCTATTTTATTTAATGCTCTTTCTAGTTCATTAGCACAGTTAGCGCAGTCTAAATTTTTAATTTTATAATTATATTTTTTCATTTTTCCTCCTTATTTATTTTAGATGTTTTATATGTTCAAGACCTATTTCAAATAGTTTAACTATGTGATCATCATCTAAAGAGTAATAGACTTCTTTTCCTATTTTTTTACATTTTACTATTTTATTTTTTCTTAGAGATGCAAGCTGATGAGATATAGATGATTTAGTCATATTTAGAACATTTGCTAAATCACAAACGCACATTTCTTTTTGATCTAAAGCAAATAATATTTTACATCTCGTTGTATCTCCAATTAGCTTATATAAGCTAGCTAAATTTAGTAGTGTATTTTCTTCTGGCATTTTTTTCAATACTTCGTCTACCGATTCTTTGTGAATAATATTACAATCACAGAAAAATTCATTTCTTGACATATTAACCTCCATTATATTTTATTCATTAGTTGAACGTGTGTTCAACTATTATAGTATAGTTGAATAACCATTCAATTGTCAATAGTAAAAAAAATAGTTTTTACACTATTTAATTTTCTTTTATTTTAAAGTCATATTTATCTGCTCCACATATTGGACATCTGAAATCATCATCAATAGAATCACCATAGTAGATATATCCACATATTGTACATATCCATGCTGTTTTTCCATCTTCTGTTTTAACTTTTAAGATTTCGTCTTTATGACTTTGATAGTGACTATAACTCATTGGTTCTAAGTCATTAAAAACATCTGCTTCTATTATTTTTCCTATAAATAAAGTATGTGTTTCATTTTCAATCATATCAACTTTTTCACATAACATATAACCAATTGATTGTTTTATTATTTTAATTTCATTTATTTCTACTGTTTCAATTTCTTCAAATTTATTTATATCTCTCATAGAATTTAATCCAAAAGTTTCTATTATTTTACCATCTACTTCTTTATCTAAAACTGATATTGCAAATGTGTCATTTTCTTTTAATAATTCATTAGTAAAATTAGAGTTCATGACAGCTACTGCAACTAGGGGATTATCTCCACTGCTTATTTGCGATACGGCATCAACTATACATCCACCATTTTTTGTAGTTAGTGAATAAACACCTTGAGTTATTTTTCTTGTTATTTTTTTATTTTTCATTTTACCTCTTCTAATCTATATTTATTAATTCGTATTTTCTATTTCCTATTTTTTGTTTTTCTGCTGCTTCTAGTATTAACAATCCATGTCTAGATTCTATTCGTTCGATTAGTTTATCTTTTCCTAAATCATTAGAATAATATATTAAATCTATACAGGCTTGATCGAGTGCTAGTGGATCTAAAGAAGCAAGTAATCCTATGTCATTCATACATGGATCTTCTGCCACTTGGCAACAATCGCAATCTACTGATAAGTTCATTACCATATTAATATATAAAATTTTATCTTTATAGTAATCTGTTATTGTTTTTGCTGCGTCTGCCATAGATTTTATAAATAAATCTGGATCAATATTGAACATATCTTCAAATGATGCATTTTCTTTCCCAGCTGTATGTATGTATCTTTTTCCATTAGATGAAGCTAGGCCGATTGATATATTTTTTAAAGCTCCTCCAAATCCTCCCATAGGATGACCTTTAAAATGAGATAGAACTAACATTGAATCGTAGTTTTTCATTTTAGAGCCAATTATATTTTTCTTTATGTAATTTCCTGCTGGATTTTCTAATATTTCTTCTCCTTCACTATCTAATATATCTACAGTGAAATATTTATTCCATCCATGAGTTTCCATTAGTTTAATATGTTTTTCAGTAGTATCTCTAGCGCCTTCATAAGCGGTATTGCATTCTACTACTGTTCCATTAACATGCTCGATTATATCTTTTACAAACTCAGGTTTAATATAATTTTGGTTGCCAGATTCACCAGAATGCAATTTTACGGCAACTTTTCCATTTAGTTTAACTCCAAGACTTTCATATAATTTTATTAGTTTTTTACTATCAATATTTTTAGTAAAATATACTTTTGATTTTTCCATTTTTATCTTCCCTTCTTATTTAATTTTACATTTTGTTTTTTATAATTCAATATCTATTTATTATTTTCTATAGAAGTTGTCACTTTTATTTTAGAATTTTTCTTTAATAAGTAGGGTATTATTGCTTTAAAACTTATAAACTTTAATTTATTAGTCCATATTAATATTTTAAATTCAGTATTGTCTTTTAATATTAAGTGTAGGTATTCTTCTGTTTTTACTTTTTTTCTTACATTTTTCAAATATTTTTTTATATAAATTTCTTTTATATTTTTATATTCTATAGGTGTTACTTTTTTATTGTTTATAACTAAAATATAGTATGTACACAGTGCATAATCTTTCTTATTCCAGAATTCTATATTTCCTATTTTTTCTAAAAGATTTTGTCGTTTAAGTTGTTTATGTATTAATTTAATTTTTATTATATTTTTAATATTTTCAACAACTAATCCAAGAGGATAAAGTGAAATAATTATAGTTATAACCCATAATTTAAAATTTTGTTTTAATAGTATAAATGCATTCATTGTAATAAATACTATTAAATATACTATTAAATCTCTTATTAATTTTATTAAATATTTATTTAAACTCATTTTTTATTTTCCTTTTTTCTATTGTATCAAAGATTTAGTAAAAGAAAAATAAATATGTGAATTATTTTTTTAGTTTCTTATATTGAGTTAAGTATCCGAAAGTTATAATTAACCATATTATTGAAAGAATTAAATTTAAAGTTTCTTTTGCTATTATAAATGTTATAAAGAAGCAAGCTGAGGCTAATAAACTTAATATAATGGATTTTTTTATTTTTTTCATAGATTTTACTCCTTTGTTTATATCTATTTTTATTATGTGATAAAATTTATTTTTTTACTAATATTTTTTAAAAATGTGAATAACGTAATAGTTATTCACATATATTTTATTCATCCTTTATTTTTACTCCAAGCATACCTATAAGTGCTTTACATTGGAATTCATTTATAATGATTCCTTTTACAGAGTAATTATCAAATATAGTTCCGTAAATATCTGACTCAGAAAAATCTATGTTAATTAATTTCGTTTTTATAAATTCAGTGTTATTTAAATCTGTATTTTCTAATTTTATACTTTTTACTTCTGTTTCCATAAAAAATGCATCTGTTAAATCACAATCTTTAAATAATATATTATTTATTTTAGCATTAGAAAAATTAGCATATTTTATTATACAATTATCAAATTCTATATCTTTTAATGAAGCATTAATAAAACTAATTCCTGTCATTTTGCAATTTTTAAATATAATTCTTTTTATTAATTTATTATCAAATATTTTATTAGAAATATCGCAATTTAAGAGCATTGAATCTAAAAATTCTACATTTTCTAAAGTTATGTTATTAAAATCTATTTTATCAAAAATGCATGAATCTATTGTGATATCATTTATAACTATATTCTCTTTTGAGTTTTCTGTAAATTTGCAATTATAAAATTTTTCTTCATTTACAGTGGACATCAAACTATGATTTTCTAAATCTGATATAATTGGTTTTGCTATTTTAAATTCTTTCATTAATTAATATAATCTCTTTCTATTTTAAATTTTTTATCTTTTTTACTATCCCAAAATTTACATATAAGTGTTACACCATTTTCTTTCATTTTAATTTTAAAGTAGTCATCATTTTTAAAAAAGTTATTAACTTCATTTATAGCTAATTCTTCATTTATATTTTTATCATTTAATTTTGAGCCAATCCATTTTTCATTTATGTATAAGTTAATTGTACTAGTTTTATTATTTAATATATCTAAAATAATTGTTTTAGCATTTTCATAATATTCTTCAGATGGATAATAATGGTTATGCCAGTCTCCAAAAAACACAGATATTTCATCTTCTAGATCTATATACATATCTGGTCCATTACTCTTGTTTTTTACTTTTATGCTATAATGTCCTGAAGATAACCAGTCATAATCTTTATCCTTATTTGTATATATGAATACTTCATAATTACTTAGTATTTTTTTAATATCTTGCAATTTTTCTGATGGAATAATATCATCTTCCATTTATTCACCTTCTTTTTAACTAAATGTTTTCTTTTTAGTTATCTCTATATTTAAATTTTTAAGTTCTTGATAAACTTTATTCATTTCATTATTTATTTCATCTTTTTCTTTTTGTGATAAATTTTTAAGTATTTCTTCTAAAGATTTTTTATAATCTCTTTTTGTTTCTTTATTTAGTTTATTCCAATCAATATTTTTAAAATAATTTGATACATTTTTATTTAATGATATTTTATTTTGCAACATAAGAATAGCTAAAATAGGATAGCCTGGATAACCTTGCCAATATGTAGCTGAGTCGTTACTATAATATATGTTACCTTTCCATTTTACTAAATATTCTTTTTCTAAATTACTTGATTTAACTATTGCATAGTCTTCATAAATTATTATTCTGTTATCTTCTACAGCTGTGTATGCTTCTGAAATCTTTTCTATAGGTGGTAATTTTTGCATAATTTCTCCTTTTTATTTGTACTATTTTAACTTTATTAATGTATTTAAATCATAACAAACAAATCTTCTATAGTCAATATTTTCGTCTCTTATACAAAATAAAAATACAAATCATAATATAATGATTCATATTCTTAAGTTTATTATTCTTTTTTTAGTTTAACTGCAGTTCCATAAGCTATAATTTCAGCTGCTCCATTCATTACTGATGATGAACCATATCTTATATTAATTATTGCATCAGCACCTAAACTATTAGCTTCATCTACCATTCTTTTCGTCGCCATGCTCCTTGCAGTTGCAATCATTTCTGTATAACTTGTAATTTCACCACCTACAATTGTTTTCATTCCTGCCATAAAATCACGTCCAATATTTTTTGATTGAACTATTTGGCCTTTAACTATTCCTAAACATTCTGTAATTTCTTGACCTGGAATGTAATCAATATTTACTAGCTTCATCTTCTTCACCTCCTAAAATTTCTTTAATTCTTACTATAAGATTGTATATTATTCCTAAAAGAGGAATACTTAAAATAAGCATAAGAAATAAATATATTATTATTGGTATTGGATTTTTCTCAGCAAATTCAAAATAAGTTATCATTGTTGCTAACATCAGAAAGAAGAAACCAAATATACTGCTAGAAATAACCGTGCCTATTATCTTTTTAGTTTTGTTTGTTTTTATTTTTCTCATTGTAAAACCTTCTTTATTAAGTGTATTTATTTCTTCAAAATATTTTGTTATATTAATGTCTTGATAAGTATTATTTGATTTTGAAATTTCAATACACATATTTTTTACTTTGTTAAAGTTTTTTTCTTGTTCATTTATTTTATACACTCTGTCTTGCATGCATTCTTTAAGTGTCATTTTGTTTTCATTTAATAATTTTAAATCTCTAATTGGAACATCTAATTCTCTTAGAAATTTAATTATTTTTAATTTTTTTATATCTTCTTCAGTGTAAATTCTATAATCATTATTTTTATTTCGTTTCGGTGTTAACAAGCCATTTTCTTCATAATATCTTATACTTTTACTAGATAATCCTACGATATGTTTTACCTCATTTATAAACATATTTCCTCCTTCTGCCTTAAGAATAAACTATTACCTAAGGTTAATGTCAAGAAATTTTTTATTTAAATATTTTATTAAATAAGTTTTCTATAAAATTTGTATCATTTATTTTTTTCTCTATATATTTTTTAAAGTTTTCTGTGTTTATTTTCATATCAGTTTTTATTTCTTCATAATTAGGATATTTATTTTCAATTTCATCTCTAGTCACTGTATAAGTATAACCACTAAAGTTATAATTTATTGTTTCAATATTATCTATCAATAGCATTAAAGAAACTGAATTATATATTATACTTTTTTCTAAATAATTATCCTCTTGTAAATTTTGATAATTTAACGAAACATGATAATTTATAGTTAGAGAGAGTTCTTCGGAGTTGATTTCAAAATCGTAACCAAATGATGATAATGGTAGCGTGTTTATTAAATTGCCAATGTTACTGTTATCTCCCATGTATTTATCTTTATATTTTATAATGTTTTCTATTCCACTTTTAAATTTAATATAAGGTGAGTTTTCTATTGTATCAATTGAATATTTTTTATTTTTATCTATAATAATATAATCATCATCATTATCACTTATTTTGTATACATTATAGAGTATTGTTTCATATTCTGTTATATTGTCTTTTCTAGTTATTCTATAAGCAAATTTAGGTATTTCATCTCTTATGGAAACATTAATATAATCTAGTGTTAGTATTAAAAATATTATAGTAAATAAGAATATTATGCTTATTATTATTTTTGCAATTTTGTTAATATTATTTATTAAATTATAAAATCCTGTGGTTGCTATTAAAGTTCCAATTAGTATGTAAATGTAAATCCAATTATTTTCTGACTTTGATATTATAAAAGATATAATTATTAGTATAATTCCAAATATTAACAATGTTAATCCTGGTAAAGCTTTTTTATTATCATATTTATTATTTAATAATTCATTCATGTTAATATTTAAAAGCTCAGACAAAGAATTTAATGTAGATGTATCTGGAAAGCTTGTACCTTTTTCCCAGTTTAAAACTGAGCTTTCTGTTACTCCTAGAACATCTGCCAGGTCTTTTTGTGTCATATTTTTTTCTTTTCTTTTTTCTTCTATTAATCTTCCAATTTGTTTTTTATTCATAAAATTTTTCCTTTCTTGCAGTTATTATATAATAAATACTCAAGAATAAAAATGTTTCTTGAGTATTTAAATTTTATTTATTTGTTTTGATGAGCTTTTTTCCATTTTTTTATTGTTTCTAGTCTATCTTTAAATTTAGATTCGTTACCTTGAGATGTTGGGGTATAATACACTTTATTTTTTAAAGATGGTGGCATACATTCCATGTTAGTTATTTTTTCTTCTGTATCATGAGCATATTGATAACCTTTTCCATAATTTAATTCTTTCATTAATTTTGTTGGTGCATTTCTTATAACTAGTGGTACTGGTTCTGAAAGCATTTTCTTAGCATCTTTTGAGGCAAGCGTGTAAGCTTTGTAGCACGAGTTTGATTTAGGTGCGATGGACATGTAAATAACAGCTTCAGTTAAATGCACATTACATTCAGGCATTCCTATAAAATGGCAAGCATGGTATACATTTATTGCTACATTTAATGCATTGGTATCTGCAAGTCCAATATCTTCTGATGCAAATCTTGTTATTCTTCTAGCTATAAAGATAGGATCTTCTCCTGCTTCTAGCATTCGAGAAAGCCAATATACTGCAGCATCTGGATCGCTATTTCTCATAGATTTATGTAATGCTGATATTATATTATAGTGTTCTTCTCCATTTTTATCATATAATAATGGTTTCTTAGTTAAACAATCTTCTAATGTATTTTCATTAATATTAATTGTTCCTGTTTCGTCTAATTCTCCATTAATTATAATCATGTCTAGAGTTGTTAAAGCACTTCTTGCATCTCCGTTAGCAAATTGTGCGATTATATTAAGTGTATCGTCTGTAATATTAATTATATTTTTTTCAAAGACTTTATTAATTGCACGTTTCAATAATATTTTAATATCTTCATTAGATAATTCTTTTAGAACAAATACTCTACATCTAGATAGTAAGGCATTGTTTACTTCAAATGAAGGATTTTCTGTAGTTGCTCCTATAAGTACAATTGAACCTTTTTCTACAAATGGCAAGAATGCATCTTGTTGTGCTTTATTGAATCTATGAATCTCATCAATGAATACTATTGTTTTAATTCCCAGATTTTTATTGGTATCTGCTTCTTCCATTACTTTTTTTATTTCTTTTATTCCTGAAGTCACTGCTGAAAATGTAATAAATTTTGATTTAGTATGGGATGCAATTATTTTAGCTAATGTTGTTTTACCTACTCCAGGAGGTCCCCAAAATATCATTGATGAAACATTATCACTTTCTATTATTTTTCTTAATATTTTACCTTCACCTAGTAAATGAGTTTGTCCAACAAATTCTTCTAATGTTGTTGGGCGCATACGTGCGGCTAAAGGTTCGTTTAAAGAGTTGTTAAAGAGTGATGTTTGTTCCATTTATAGATTCCTCCTTTCTTTCTTAGTACTTAGTCTTATTGTTTATAGTTGTATCAAACTGATTCATTATCTACTATTACTTCAATCGTTTTTTCTTTATTTTGATTTGTAAAAATTAAAAATTCTGCTGTGGAATTTCTTATTTGTAAAGTCTGCTTTAGTTCATCTCTCGAATATTCTTAATGGCAAAACTTCTATTTAAATTATAACTTAAATTATGTATAATAACCATAATTTCATAAAAAAGTTGAAATGTTTATAATCCCAGGATATGAGAATGAACCACGAAACATAAAGACTTTTTAAAATATTTTTAAAATAAAAAGTACTTCTTATGAGAAATACTAATTAATTTGATCTTTTATTATTAAACTTTCTCCTGTCATTTTGTCAGGTTTTTTTATTTCATAAATATCTATTATTGTAGGTACTATATCTTTTAGTGAACCTTCACTTTTTAATCTATAGTCAGTATTACAAATAATAAATGGTACTTTACTAGTAGTGTGACTTGTTATTGGCTCGCCTTCTTTATTAAGCATTTTTTCAGCATTACCATGGTCTGCGGTGATGATTAATTCATAAAAGTGTTCTTTTGCTTTTTCAAATATTTTACCTAGACAAAAGTCACATATTTCAATTGCATCAACTGTAGCTTGAAAATTTCCTGTATGTCCTACCATGTCTGGATTAGCAAAATTGATTAATATAAAATCATAATCATTTTCTAATGAATGCAGGACTGTTTCAGTTACTTCACCTACACTCATTTCAGGTTTAGAATCATATGTTGGTACTCCAGGGCTAGGTATTAATATTTTTTCTATTTTTTTACTATTTAATTCTTTCATTCCATCAAAGAAATAAGTTACATGAGCATATTTTTCAGTTTCTGCAATTCTTGCTTGTGTAAAATCTAATCCATCTATATATTCTCCAAATGTTTGTGTTGGTCTTTCTATATCAAAAGCATATTCTACATCTTCATGAATATTAAATAGTGAATATAGTTTTAAACCTTTAAATTCTTTTGTCTCAAACATTTTAAATGTTTTATTTGTGAAAGTTTCAATTAATTCTTTCATTCTTTCTGATCTAAAGTTTATAAATAAGATTGCATCATTATCACTTATAAGATTACCTTTAGTTATTATACTTGGATTTATAAATTCATCTGTTATTCCTCTTTTATAATGTTCATTAAAACAAACTTCATATCTTGGAAATTCATTTCCTTTTCCATACACCATTGCATCGTATGTTTTTTTTATTCTTTCCCAGCGATTATCTCTATCCATTGCATAGTATCTTCCACTTAGTGTAACTAATTCTCCTAGTTTTAGTTTTTTAGCTCTTTCCATAAAATCATTTATAAATGTTGCTCCACTTGTTGGGCTAGTGTCTCTTCCATCTGTGATAAAATGAAAGCAAACTTTTTTTACTTTTTTTAGTTTTGCCATTGCAAGGGCAGCATAAAAATGATTTGCGCTTGAATGAACTCCTCCATTTGATAATAAACCTACTAAATGCAAAGTACTGTCTTTTTCTTTTACATAGTTAATCATATTATCTAATACTTCGTTTTCAAAGAATTCTTTCGTTTTTATTTTTTCATTAATATATGTAAGAGGCTGAGGATTTATCCTTCCACTTCCTATTGTCATATGTCCAACTTCACTATTTCCGACTTGACCTTTTGGTAGGCCTACTTCTGTACCACTTGCTTCTAATTCTGTATTTGGAAATACAGTCATTAATTTATCTAATACAGGTGTATGAGCTGTTTTTACGGCATTACCGTATTCGTTATTATTTATTCCAAAACCGTCCAAAATGAGTAATATTACTTTTTTCATTTTCCGTTTCACCTAGATATATTCTAGCATATTATTTTTTTATTTTAAAGTATTAGTGTACTTTAAGCATTTCCATCCTTAATTTATCTGCTATAGTTACAATAAATTCTGAGTTAGTAGGTTTAGCTTTATCTATATCTACAGAGTGACCAAAGATTTCTTCCATCAAGTCCCAATCTCCTCGATTCCAACTTACTTCAATAGCATGACGTATAGCACGTTCTACTCTTGTGACACTTGTATCATACCTTATGCCTATTTCTGGATATAACTCTTTAGTGATTCCTCCAATTAAAGATGGATTATCATATACTAAATTAATAGCATCTCTTATATATTGATATCCTTTAATGTGTGAAGGTATTCCTAATTCATGAAGTATTTTTGTTATAGATATTTGAATGTTATTTTCATGTAAGTTAAGTATTCTATTTTCTTTGTTTTTATTGCTTGTGACATCTAATACTCTTTTTTCTAATTCTTTTAAATCAAATGGCTTTAATACAAAATATTTTACACCATACTCGCTTATATTTCTTATTGTTTCTTGTTCATTATAACTTGTTACTACTATAATATTTATAGGAAGTTTATTTTCTTTTATTTTTTCTAAAACATATAATCCATCTTTTCTTGGCATTATTAGATCTAGTAATACAGCATCTATGTCTTTATAATTTTGCTCTATCTTTTCCCAAGCTTCTTCTCCATCATAAGCAGTATCTGTTACTTCTATTTGCTTGTTATCGCTAAAATATTCTTTTAGCATATCTACCATAGCCTTATTATCGTCTACTAACATTATTCTCTTTTTCATATTGTTTTTCTCCTTTATTTTACAAATTAATTATAATATAGACATTATAGAATACTCTAGAGTTTAAATAATCTAGTTTTGTCTATAAATGTCGTTTTTTGTCGTTAAATGTCGAAAGATTTTTTTTGACAGTAAAAAAACAAGAGAATTTTTAAAGTTTCTCTATTATTTTTTTTATATTTTCTATATCTATACTATATTTTCCTATTAAAACTCCATCTGTAATTTCTAGTACTTCTTTTATGTTATTTATATTTATAGAGCCACCATATAAAAATGGTATAGTCTTGTTAAAGTGTTTTTCTATATAATCATTTATTAAAGTTTTGGCGAATAATATTTCTTTTAAGTTTACTATTTCTCCCTCAATTTTGCTTGATGGTTCATAAGTTATTAATAAATTTTCTAAAGATTTTTGGTCTAAACCTTTTAAATAATATTTTAATTCTTTTTTCAATATCTTATAATTTTCGTCATGTCCTACGCATAGAATGGTTTTAAATCCTGAATTTAAGCTTCTATATAATTTATCTTTTATTTCTTCATATGTATCTAATTTTAAGTTTAGTCTTTCTGGATGACCTACAAGTGTATATTTTATATTTAGGCTTTTTAATATTTCTAAGCTTGTTTCTCCAGTATATGCGCCTAAATTATAGCTATAAAAGTTTTGAGAACCAATTGTTATTTTACTATTTTTAAATAAAGAAAGATAAGCTATGTTGGGCATTAGTATCAGATCAATGTTTTTTATATCTAGTTTTTCAAGTTCTTCTTTGTAAGTGATAATTTCTTCATATTTAAGATAACTTTTATGGTTAAGTATTATTTTTTTCACTTAATCCTCCATTATTTTAAGAGGTAGAAGTTCTTTTCCTTCAAGATATTCTAATGTAGCTCCTCCACCTGTGGATAAATAGTATGGATTAAAATTATAATATTTAGATGCACTTCCTGTGTCTCCACCACAGACTATAACTTTTGCTTTTATGTCAGTTAAATGATTAAATATTTCTTCTGTTCCTTTTGAATATTTTTCCTCTTCCCATAAGCCCATTGTTCCATTTATTAAAATTAGTTCATCAGTATGAAGTTGACTTTTAAATAAAGAAATAGTTATTGGGCCTATATCTAGAATACTTTCTTCTTTATTTATTTCTTCGATTTTTTTAATTCCATTTTCTGTAACAACATCTATTGGTAAAATAAATATTCCTGTATTTATTAGCTGTTCTGCTTCTTCAAGTTTTTCTTCTTCAACGTAAGTTTTTCCAACTTCATATCCTAAACTTTTTAAAAATGTAGCACACATTGCTCCTCCAAGTAATATTTTATCAGTTGTTTTTATTAGGTTTTTAATTACGCCTATTTTATCACTTACTTTGGCTCCTCCTAGTATAATAGTTTTATTTTTTTCTTTTATATTATTTAATTCAACTAATTCTTTTTCTATTAAAAAACCTATTGCATGTGGCAAATATTTAGCTATTCCATAAGTTGATGCATGTGCTCGATGTGCACTTCCGAAAGCATCAAGTATAAATACTTCTCCAAGAGAAGACCAATATTTAGATAATTCTTCATCACAAGAACTTTCTAATTTGTTTGGATAATCCATGTGTCTTGTATTTTCTAGTAATAATATTTCTCCATCTTTTAAATTGTTTACTATTTCTTCTAATTTTTTTCCTTTTAAATCTTTAGAAAATTTTATTGGAATATTAAGTAATCTTTCTAATTCTTCTTTAACAGGTATTAATGTGTTTTTTTGTATGTCTTCCTCTGATTTAATTTTTCCTAAGTGAGACATTAAAATTATTTTTGAATTTTCTTTTAAACAGTATTTTATTGTTTCTAAACTACTTACTATTCTATTGTTGTCTGTTATCATCCCATTTTTTATTGGAACATTAAAATCTACTCTTATTATTACTTTTTTATTTTTTATATTTAAGTCTGTTAGTTTTTTCATTTTATTTCCTTTCGATATATATGTTTTTTTATTTGTTTCACAAATTGATTCGGCTTTTGATTTTAATTTACATCCTAAAATAAATATTAAAATTATTATTAAATATCCTATATATATCAGCTGATAATTTATCTTTGGATAATGATAATAAGGTTTTTGCAAAAAGATGAAATAAGAAGTAATTTAACATTAAAAATATGCTAATAATTTTTAATATTAAACTTAATCCAGTATAAATCGGATTTTTCTAGTATATTAGAAAGATTTCTTCCACAATATGGGCAGTAATGAGGATTATTATTAATGTTATTATAGCAATATTTACACTGATTCATCTTATCTACCTCGCTATAATTATATCAAAATATATAAGATTTCTTTTAAAAATAAGAAAGTTTAACACTTTCTTAACAATTTTAATAAATAATTCTATTTCCAACATTCTAACGTTCTAATCATTTGAGCTGTATATCCCCATTCATTGTCATACCAAGCGGCTATTTTAATCATTGTTTTTCCATCTACAGTTACTACTTTTGTTAAAAGCGAATCTATTATAGCACCGCTGTCTGTTCCAATTATATCACTACTAACTAATGGCACGTTTACGATTTTTAGTGTATCACTTTGATTGTCTTTAAATAGTTTGTTTACTTTTTCATTTGTTGTTTCTTTTTCTACTAACACTGTTAGGTCTAATAATGAACCAGCACCAACTGGTACTCTATAGGCTAATCCGTCTAGTTTTCCATCTAATTCTGGTATTACTTTTCCAATTTGCGAAGCGGCTCCTGTTGAGGTTGGAATAATATTTAATGAAGCAGCTCTTCCACGTCTACTTTCTATACCTTTTTTGTGTGGTATATCTAAGGTTTCTTGGTCATTTGTTATAGCGTGTACAGTTGTCATAAATCCACTTATTACATTATAATTTTTATTAATTAAGTTTAGTATAGGTGCTAGGCAGTTTGTTGTACATGAAGCAGCACTTATTATTTTATCTTCATCAGTTAAAATATCCTCATTAACACTATAAACTATTGTTTTGGCATCATCTTTTGCTGGCGCGCTTATGATAACGCGTTTTGCTCCTGCTTTGATATGAGCTTCACATTTTTCTTTGCTAGTAAATACTCCTGTACATTCTAAAACTACATCAATTTTTAATTCTTCCCATGGTAATTTACTAGGATCACTTTCTGATAATATCTTTATATCTTTACCATTAACTTCTATTTTATCATCTTCATATCCTACTTTTTGATTTAAAGTTCTATGAACTGAATCATATTTATATAGGTATGCTAAAGTTAACGAATCTGTCAAATCATTTATTGCTACTACTTCTATATCTTTTTTTGCACTTATTTGTCTAAGTGCACATCTTCCTATTCTTCCAAAACCATTTATTGCTACTCTTATCATTTTTCCTCCTATTCAAAATATCCATTTCCTACGAATTCTCTTAATAAAGCTGTGTTAGGTAAAGTATCTACTGGGATGTTAAAGAAATATTTTAAGAAATTTATAATTCTTAGAGATTCTGGATAAAATTCACTTTGTATATTAACTGAATGTAAAATTGGAATGGCATATGTTTTTAATATTCCTAATTCATAAATTAATGCTGTATTTAATACTTTGTCTGCTTCTTTTTGATATGGGAATATATATTTTTCTTCACTTATTCTTACAAGTTGCCAATTTTTTAAAGTTCCTTCTGCATCATATCCTCTTGTTCTATAGTCTCTTACAAGTCTTCTTATCAATCTTAAATCTACAGTAGATATATGATTGTGTCTATCTAATCTAAGCGGTGTAAATGGACTTATGTATATTTTATATTTTTGATTTCTATCTATTGATGGTGTTAATTCTTCATTTAATGTATGTATTCCTTCAATAATTATTATATCTCTTTCTTCTAAAGATACTTCTTTATTTTTAAATTCTTTCTCTCCAGTTATAAAATTATATGTTGGTAATACAACTTTTTCTCCATTCAATAATTTAGTTAAATGAGCGTTAAATAAATCTATATCTATAGCTTCTAATATATCGTATTCATATTCTCCTTTTTCATTTTTTGGAGTATCTATTCTATTTTTAAAATAGTCATCTACTGATATTACAAATGGATTAATGCCTTTATTTTTTAAATATAAAGCTAGTTTTTTTGATGTTGTTGTTTTTCCTGATGATGATGGTCCTGCAATACAAATTAGTTTTATTTTGTCTAATTTATTTTGAATTTCTTCTACTATTTTTTGTAAATCTTCATTTTGTTTTATTTCGTTTAATTGTATGAATTCTTTTATTTTTCCTTGTATTACTATGTTGTTGACATCTGATACATAGTTAACATTTAATCTATTACTCCAATTACCATAACTTTTAAATACATTTAATACATCTTCTAAATGTGTGTATTTTGGTATAGTACCATCAAAAGTAGTTGGATATCTTAACATTATTCCATTATCTTTAGTAAGTGTTAAATCAAATGAAGATAGTATACCTGTACTGATTGGCATTAAGCTATAGAAATAGTCATAGTAATCATTAAGAGAATATAGTGTTACAACATCACTAGTAATTTGTTTATACATTTCTACTTTTTCTGTTTGATTTAAAGTTTCACAATATTTAATAGCTTCTTTTCTACTAGTTGTAACTTTTTCTATTTTTAAATCTTTATGTACAAGCTCGGTCATCTTTGCTTTTATATCTGTTATTATTTTTTCATTAACGTCTATGTCTACTCTTGTATATATTCCTTTATCTAATGAATGTTTTAATTCTACTTTAGTATTAGCACCATATAAGTCTTTAATAGCAGCGATATATAAAAATTTTAATCCACTCCTATATATTTTTGCTCCCATTCTGTCATTAGTATCAATAAATTTTATTTTTGTGTCTTCTTTTAATACAAAATTTAATTCTACTATTTCATTATTTATAAGTGCGCCTATTATATTTTTTGGTGCATCAATTTTTTTTATTAATTCTTCTATTGTTCCGCCTTCTTTAAAGATAACTTTATCTTGACCTTCAATGTCTATAATTATATTTTCCTTCAATTTTATCACCCTTTATTTTATTATATTTTATCACACTTTTTATGTTTACCCAATAAGAAGTATTTGTTTATATTTTTATTATGTATAATTTTTGAGTTTTTTTTATTTTTTTTGTATAATTTTTGTTTTTTTTCGTAAATATAATTATGGGTGAAATTATGATAATACCAACTGTTATTGAAAAAGAAAAAAATGGCGAGAAGGTTTATGACCTTTATAGTAGGCTTTTAAAAGATAGAATTATATTTTTGTCAGGAGAAATTGATGATGTTTCTGCTAATATTATAGTGGGAGAATTATTATTTTTGAATAGTCAAAGTAAAGATGATATTTTTCTTTATATAAATAGTCCTGGAGGAAGTGTTACTGCTGGTATGGCTATTTATGATACTATTAATTTTATTGATGCAGATGTTTCGACTATTTGTGTAGGGATGTGCGCTAGTATGGCTGCGTTTCTTTTATCTAGTGGTACTAAGGGAAAAAGAATTTGTTTAAAAAATGGAGAGGTTATGATTCATCAGCCTTTAGGTGGTGTTCAGGGACAAGCAACTGAGATTAAAATTGCTGCTGAAAGAATTATAAAATTAAAGAAGAAATTAAATAAAATTCTTTCTGATAATACTGGTCAATCAATTAGAAAAATTGAAAATGATACTGAAAGAGATTATTTTATGGATGCAGAAGAAGCTTTAGAATATGGAATTATAGATAAGATATTATAAAAGGATAACGTATTTGTTATCCTTTTAATGTTACTGTTAAAGTTTTAATGTTGTCTTTTTTGCGTAGACGATAAGCAGATGTTACTAACTCTATACTTTTCTTGTATTCTGAATATGGAAATGTTCCGTTTTCATAAGAACTATGGAAATTATCAGTAAGTTCATTTATTAAATCAGTGGGCAGAACTTTAAAAATTGATCTTAAATATATCTCACTCATCATTGCCTCGACTTGTATTTTAGGATTAGAATAATCATCAGATTTAAGATTTAATAATCTTTCTGTTTCATCTTCTGCTACTCCAGCATATAATACTTCTGTATTATGTCTTAATCCTTCTAAATGTGCTTGATTAAAGTGTTGTAATAAGTCTGTCATTAGCTCTCTATATAAATATATATCTTTTGGTGCATCCATAGAATAATATGCGGCTACCCTTTCAAATGATGGAAATATGTATGAAAAATTATATTTTGCTTTTATTAATTCTTGTTTACTACCTATAAAAAATGGAGATTTAATTTTAGCTTGTAACATAGTTAAAAAGAATGTGAACACATCTGTATCAAAAGATTCGATTAAGTTTGATACAGTTTTAATATCTCTAATAATTTCCTCTTGAGTTGATTTGAAATATAATTCTAAATCAAATAATGAAGAAAGATTTGGATTATTTTCAGTATATAAAGATGGTAAAATCATATTAAAATATCTTAATTTAAAAATTAATCTTTTTACAGGATAATTTTCTTTATCGTTTGATATTGCGATTAAAATTGGATCAGGCTTAAATTCATTTATTAAACTTATTAAATACTGCATTAATGCATCTATTTTAGTTCCATATTGGATCAAATTAATTAGTTTATCATTTTCTATATTTATTAAAGCTTGTAATTTTAAAAATAAATCTTTATATTGTTTGCTGTTTTTTAATCCTTTGATTTCTAAATTTAAAAGTTCTTCATATATGTTATGAATAGCTTTACTTATTTCGATAATATATTTTATATCTTTATAATCATCTTTACTTAGCTCAATTTTTTTCATTTTAACCCCCAAAAAATATTTGAATTTTTTGTTTTTATATTATAGTAAATTTGTTATTAAAATACAACTGTTTTTAAATAAAAAATTAGCAGAAACCTGCTAATTTTCTAATTTTTCACATGTACTATCTATACTAACTTTATATGGCTTATCTGATGTTCCATCTCCACTTTGCCATTTTACGCAAGATTTTAAGGATAACACTGGGCGAACTGCATACTCTGTTCCAACATAGTTTAAAGCTATAGTACCATTAGATCCATCTATGAAAAACATACCCGCACCATTAAAAGTATTATAATAATATGGAGACATAGTCCACCAATATGGCGTTTTAATAACGCTTGTTCCTGCTGCATTATATACATAATATGCTTTAGCTCTACTAGAATATATAGCACCAGCAAAAGAAAGCTCATCTGCTGTCATTAAAGCAGCTGGATTCGATAGTTTTCCATTTCCAGTAGTTGTGCTTGCAGTGAACTTATCAGCTACATCTGCTCCATTTGTTCCACTATACAAATTTCCATTTGCATCATTTCCACATTTATATGACGGTCTATCAGCTTTATCTACTCTAAGTTGTGATGCGTAATAAAATTGTGCTGTAGTCGAATAATTAACATTAGCTCGATCATTACAATATATTGCGGTTCTACTTACGTAACTATCATAACCTTGACTTATTGTGTTAATATACCACTGGTCTATTACTCGCTTAGTTGTTGAATTCGTTGTGTTATTTCTGTTATTCGATACACTTCCTGTACTTCCATACATATACCCTACATGTATTGGATTATCCTTTGCTGTATTATATGCACTTATGCCTATATATCCAGCTTCTGTATTCTTATCTGGGCCTACATAAAGCAATCTGACACTTCCATCTTCATTTATTCTAATCACTCGCCAATATATATCTGCGAAATAAACCCAGTTGTCTAAGGCATTACCTGCAAAATAATATACCGTTTCTCCAACCCCGTCATTATTTAAATCTTCTGTCCATTTTCCACTTTCCGTATATATTGTTTTTGTATTTTCTTCTATAAAAGCACTACTAAAATTTGTTCTTGTCAATCTTGTAGTATGATCTGCTAATATTCTGTCTTTTAATAATTTAGGTAATTCTTTTAATACCACGACACAGGTTCTATTTGAGGTTACATTACTTGTTGTTAATATACTTCCACTTAATGAACATCCAGAACCACTTACTGTTGCTCCTTCTAATGCGTAACCTTCACTTGGAGTTATTGTAAACGTTCTCGAAGAACCGTGCTCTACTAATGCACTTGTTGGGTTTGAGTTTCCTCCTGTTACATTAACTGATACTGTATATGTTGCTTTCTTTAGTGCCACACTACATGTCTGGTTTGATTTAACATTATTTATTGTTAGTGTACTTCCATTTAAAGTGTGACTTGCTCCTCCTGTACATGTAATTGTTGGATTATCTAATGTGTAGCTCGTATTGACTGTTATCACAAATTCTTTTGAATCTCCATGGGCTACCATTACATTACTTGGCTTAATTGTTCCTCCTGTTATATTCATTGTGAGATTATAATTTATCTTCTCTGTTGTTAAAGTGCATGTTTGATCTCTTACTACTTTATCTATCTTTATCTTATTTCCTTCTATACTTCCTTCTGCATTCCC
>CANSAJ010000008.1 GCA_947644695.1 uncultured Bacillota bacterium
GGGAATGCAGAAGGAAGTATAGAAGGAAATAAGATAAAGATAGATAAAGTAGTAAAAGATCAAACATGTAGAATAACAACAGAGAAGATAAACTATAATTTAACTATGAATATAACAGGAGGAACAATCAAACCAAGTAATGTAATGGTAGCCCATGGTGAATCAGGAGAATTCACAATAACAGCTAGTACTGGCTACACATTAGATAATCCAACAATCACATGTACAGGAGGAGCAAGTCACACTTTAAATGGAAGTACCCTCACTATAAGTAATGTTAAGTCGAATCAGACATGTAGTGTGGTATTGAAAGAAGAGTTAAAGGTGACATTAGTAGTAAATAACGGTACAGGAGGTACAACAAAAACATTAGATTCTGTAGGAGGAAGTCTGACATTTACAGGAGTATCGCCAAATAGTGGATATGTATTAGATAATGAGAATATGACATGTACAGGAGGAGCAACAATAGCTTTAAGTAGAACTACAGTAACAGTAAGTAATATAAATAGTATTCAGACATGTACGATACCATCGTTAATTGCAACACTTAAAAATAAAATCTTAGCAGATCATCCAACAAGACCTGGGTCTAGACCAAATTTAGATAGTGGAGTATTTACAGATGAAAATACAGGAACTCTTTATACAGCAAGCGGAAATCAGACTGAAGAAGAAAAAACAGTATATTATTTTGCCGGAAATGCACAAGATAACTGGGTAAAATTTGCAGATATATATTGGCGTGTGATTAGAATAAATGAAGATGGAAGTGTAAGACTACTTTATGTAGGTCCAGATAAGAACACAGAAAAAGGATATATAGGTAAAAGTGCATATAGCACAACATATAATAATCCAATGTATGTGGGATATATGTATGGAAGTAGTGGGGATTTAGCAAGTAATAGAACTAACACAACAGACTCTACAATCAAGGGAGTAATAGATACATGGTATAATAGAAAGATACAGTCAAGCTATGGCAACTATGTAAGTAAGACAGCAATCTATTGTAATGACAGGGCAAATTCAGGATATAGTATAACGACAGGCTTCTACTATGCTGCGCATAAGAGAATAGTAAATGCAAAGGCTCCATCATATAAATGTGGAAATGACAAAAATGGTAATTTATATACAGGAACAAATGGAGCAAGTAATTTAGATAAATTCACAGTAAGTACAAGTACAGGAAATGGAAAACTAACGTATCCAGTAGCCTTGATGACAGCAGATGAGATAGTATTTGCAGGAGGGAAATATAGTACAGATGCGCCAGCATATTATTATCACAACGCTGTCGGAGGTAGCGTAACCGGGTCCACCTCTTGGTGGACAATGAGTCCGCGTAGTTGTGGCGGTAGTAGCTCGGCCGTGTTCCCTGTGGTCAGTTCTGGCAACTTGGGTAACGCCTACGTTGGCGGTGAGCTCGGAGTACGTCCAGTCCTATCTCTAAAGTCATGCGTAAAATGGAAAAGCGGAAATGGAACGAGCGATAATCCATACACAGTAGATACATTAGACTCAGTTTGTTCATCAGCAGAAAATTAGTATAAATAGATTAAAACTCCCTAATTAAAGGGAGTTTTATAATAAAAAAGATAAGAATTCACTTATCTATAAAGACTTATTACATTTTAATGCACTTATTACTTCCTCTTTGTCTAAATTGTCTGGAGAACCAAATATATTAAATTGAATATCTACTTTTTCTCTATTTCCAAAAACTGAACGATTTGTTTCTAAAAGAGCTAAAATAGCATTTCTTTGTTCTTCAGTCAAACTTTCTTTAAAATCATCAGGAAAAACCAAAAGACAATACCCAGCTGCAGTACCATTTTGATATATATCCTTTACATCGGCTGGTCTTACACCATAGTAAACAACATGATTAAGAGCTACTAACATTTTACCAGCTTCAAGAGAAAGTAAAGTGGTAGGAATTATTCCATTGTTGGGAATATCAAAAACTTCACCAATTTTATTTCTATTTTTTTCTCCTAAATATGCATTAATATAATCTGAAAACACAGCTGAATGATCTTCATCATCTTTTACAGGAATAAAATCTCCTTCTAAATTGATCGCATAACCTACTTCTAAAACACTAACTTCACTGGGTTCTGCTACTCTAAACTTAATTAATTCTCCATCATAATTTTTTATTAACTTCTCCATAAAATCTCCCTTAAAAATTATTTTTTTCATTACTTTTAGGACATGGTCCCATCTCTTCAGTTAACCCAATTATGTAATCAGCACTTATATCTAAAAATTTACATATTTTATACAAGTGTGTAATAGGCATAATGTTTACTCCTTTTTCATATCTAGCATACTGTTGTTGTTTAATATTTAATGCTTTGGCCATCTCCTTTTGGGTGATATTTCTAGCATCTCTAACAAATTGTAATCTTTCGTTATAATACATATCTTCACCTAATACCTTTATAACTTGTTTTACAACATAAATGTTAAATTATGAACATATGTGTTGTAACTACTTAATAAATCTTTTACATAATAAATCAAATTAAATATTCAAAATTTATCATCTCATGATAAAATATAATAAGAGGTAAATATGAAAAAGAAGATAGTATTATTTGTAATGTTAATTTGTTCAATTAGTGTAATTAAACTCGATGCTAGCACAGGTCTTTTAAAAAGCGCATCAATAATAGAATGCGATGGAGAACTTTATGGATTTCACAGCAGTGATAATCATTATCATCTCGCTGAAAAAACAGAAGATGGAAAATATAAATCAGTAGGAGATTCATTAGGTTCTAACTGGGTTTGTCCAGGAACAATAAAAAATATAAATGAAGAAAAACAACTTGAAAAAGTAACAGCAGAATTTGAAAAATGTGTAGATGGAGACACAGCTGTATTTAAAATAAATGGAGAATCAATTAAATTTAGATTTTTAGCAATTGATACACCAGAAACAGTACATCCCACTAAAGAAGTAGAAGCTTATGGAAAAGATGCAAGTGAATATACTTGTAACAAATTAACTAATGCATCTAAAATTGAAATAGAATATGAAGAAGAAAAAACAGACAAATACAATCGTAGTCTAGGATGGATTTGGATAGATGATTCACTATTACAAAAAGAATTAATTTCTTATGGTTATGCAGAAGTAGCATATATATACGGAAATTACAAATACACAACATCACTTTGTGAAACACAAAAAGAAGCAATAGAAAAAAATAATGGCATATGGAAAGATAGTAATAGAAAAGAAGGATACTGTAGTACTTTACGAACAGTAGAAAGAACAACTGACAATAAAACTATTGCAACAAAAACTGAAGAAGAAAAAACAACAAAGCCCAAAGAAGAAAAAAACTATAAATATGAAGCCATAGGCGCAACTTTAATAGTTCTAATAGCTTTGATATTAAAAGTATTTAAAAGGTAAGTTTACAATGAAAATAAATGGAAAAACTATAAACATAGAAAACTTAGTAGAAGAAATAGATATTGATAAAAATATTCCATTAAAAAGAAATAATGGCTTAATACTAAGAAATAGCCACATAGAAATACTAAAGAGAAACAACATTGATTACACTACACACTCTTCTTTAGAAAGCCTAATACTTGAAATAGAAGAAATCATAAATGACGGTAATATAGATGAAGAACTAGAATGGCTTAGTGAAGAACTAGCTGAAATAAATTATTATAATTATACAAATAAATAAAAGGAGCAAAAATGAAAGAAAAATGGTATCAATTAAAACCTAGTGAAATATATAAAATACTTGATACTAAAGAAAAAGGATTAACTGAAAGAGAAGCAAAAATAAGATTAGAAAAATATGGTAAAAACATCCTTCCTAAAGGTAAAAAGAAGACATTTTTCCAAGTATTCTTAAATGAATTAAAAAGTCCAATAATATATATTTTAATAATTTCTATGATTTTATCTTTTATAGTAGGAGAAAAAATAGATGGAATATTTATACTTATGGTAATATTACTAGACGCAACTTTAGGAAGCATACAAGAATGGAAAAGTACAAAAAATGCAGAAGCATTAGAAAAACTAATAAAAATTGAAGGTAATGTTATAAGAAATAATGAATATAAAATGGTGTCATCAGAAGACTTAGTAATAGGAGACATTGTCATAATTGAATCTGGAACAAAAGTGCCTGCAGACCTACGTATAATAGAAGCTCAAAATTTAACAATAGACGAATCTTTATTAACAGGAGAAAGTGTCCCAAGAGAAAAAACAAGTGAATTTATTAAAGAAGATCTTATATTAAATGATAGACGTAACATGGCTTATGTAGGTACATCAGTTATGCGAGGCCGCGCGAAAGGAGTGGTTGTAAGTACTGGAAAAAACACAGAAATAGGAAAAATAGCTACAGAAGTTTTATACAAAGAAGACACTAAAACACCTTTACAAATAAGAATGGAAAAATTTACAAAACAATTAGGAATTCTAATAGCTTTACTAGCTTTAATTATTTCTTTTATTCTTTATTATAAAGGATATGAAAGTAAAGAAATCTTTTTCTTAGTAATAGCATTATCAGTATCAGCTATACCAGAAGGTCTTCCTGTAGTTTTAACAATGTGCTTATCAATCGCATCTAATAAAATGTCGCATAAAAATGTACTTGTAAAAAAACTAAACTCTGTAGAAGCCTTAGGAAGTGCAACAGTAATAGCAAGTGATAAAACAGGAACACTAACTTTAAATGAACAAACAGCAAAAAAAATAATTCTACCTAATAATGATACATTTGAAATTAAAGGAAACGGTTATAATGGAATTGGGAAAATAATACCTATAGGTAAATCAAAAATTTCCAATATAAAGCTAATAATAGACGAAGCAGTTATAAATAATGAAGCAGAATTAGAAAAAGTATCTAAGAATTGGATTAGTTATGGAGATTCTATGGATATAGCACTTCTTTCATTAGGATATAAAAATGATGTAGACATAAAAACAATAAGACAAACTCTAAAAGGCAGAATACCATATGAATCAGACGCTGGTTTCTCAGCAGCTTTTTATGAACAAGATGACAGAATTAATGTATCAGTAAAAGGAACATTAGAAAAAATACTAAAATTCTCAAAAACTATGCTTGTAAATAAAGAAGAAAAATCTATAGATATAAAATTAATAAAAAAACAAAATGAAGAACTTGCAAGAGAAGGATTTAGAGTATTAGCTTTTGCTTCAGGTACAGTTAAAAAATTTAAAGAAAAAGAAAATTACAAAGAATCGGATATCGATGATTTATGCTTTCTAGGATTAATAGCATTTATAGATCCTATAAGAAAAGATGCTAAAGAAGCAATAAGTAAATGCACAAGTGCAGGAATTAAAACAGTTATGATAACTGGTGATCATCCATTAACTGCATTCACTGTCGCAAAAGAACTAGGTCTAGCTACTCATGAAATTGAAGTCGTAACAGGAATAGAAATCGAACAAGAATTTCTTAAAGGCCAAAAAGAATTTGACGAATTTATAAAAACAAAAAAAGTCTTCTCAAGAGTAACTCCTATTCAAAAATTAGAAATAGTAGAATCTTACAAAAGACAAGGTGAATTTGTAGCTGTAACGGGAGATGGAGTAAATGATGCCCCAGCACTAAAAGCAGCTAACGTTGGAATTGCAATGGGAAGCGGAACTGATGTTGCAAAAGAAACAGGAGCAATGATCATTACTGATGATAAATTTTCATCTATTGTAAATGGCGTAGAAGAAGGAAGAAACGCTTACAATAATGTGAGAAAAGTTACATACATGCTATTATCATGTGCTGTCTGTGAAGTTATATTTTTTATACTATCTATTTGGTTAGGTTATGATCTACCATTAACAGCAATACAACTTCTTTGGCTAAATTTAGTGACTGATGGAATACAAGATGTAGCACTTTGCTTCGAATCAGGTGAAAAAGATGTGATGAAAAGAAAACCAAGAAATCCCAATGAAAGCCTCTTTGATAAACTATTAATGAGAGAAATAATTTTAATAGGCCTCATAATGGGGATAATAGTTTTTGGCTTATGGATTTACTTAATCGATTATAAATCTCTAAATATAATACATGCAAGAAGCTATATATTATTACTTATGGTTTTTATACAAAATTTACATTGCTTTAACTGTAGAAGTGAAAAATTATCTATACTAAAAAAACCACTTAAAGAAAATAAAATGTTACTATATTCAATAATCACAGTTTTATTAATTCAATTCATAGTAGTAGAAAATAGCTTTTTATCTAATATGTTAGACACTACGCCACTACCAATCATGCATGTACTTACACTATTTTTACTAGCGACACCTATAACAATAGCCTCAGAACTATTTAAATATTTTGAAAGAAGAAAAGACCCAATATATAGGAGTGAGAAAATATGATAATAACTTGCTTAATAATTTTACTAATTAGTCTAGTAGTATTGGTTATATACTCTGATATCTTTGTGGATGCAGCAAGCTCTTTATCTATAAGATTAAAAGTTCCTAAAATACTAATAGCACTCACAATAGCATCATTTGGAACCTGTGCTCCAGAATTAGCAATATCTTTTAATAGTATAAGAAGTGGAAACGTAGACATGACCATTGCTAATGTAATTGGAAGCTCTATTGTAAATATCCTATTTATAGTTGGACTTGCTGCAATAGTAAAACCAATTAAAATAAAAGATAGAACTACAAAAAAAGAACTACCTTTATTAGTACTAATAACAACAACTTTCTTTTTCTTAATAAGCGATACTATATTCAAAAAAAATGCTATAAATGGACTAAGTAGACAAGATGCTATAATACTTCTATGTGGCTTCTTTGTATTTATGTTTTATATATTAATAGTAGTTAGAAAAAACAAAAATGATGAAAAAGAAAAAGCAAAATACTCTCTAAAAAAATCTATAATATTAATTATAATAAGTTTACTGGCAATAATTATTTCAAGTGATATAGTAGTAAATAATGCAGTACTTCTAGCTGAAGAAATTGGAATAAGCCAAAAAGTAATTGCAATGACCATAATAGTTATAGGTACTTCTCTTCCTGAATTAATAATGACAGTTGAATCAGCAAGAAAAGGTGAGTTTGACATGGCTGTTGGAAACATAATAGGAACTAATATATTTAATATATGTATAGTACTAGGACTACCTATTGCTATTTATGGAAGTGTATTCTCTAATTCATTTAATTTAATAGATACTACCATTGTACTTTTATCCGCGCTTATATTTTACTTATTTGGAAAAAGTGGAAAAGAACTTTCCAGAAAAGAAGGCATATTAATGGTAATAGTATTTATATTGTATTATATATATGTTATTTTTAGCTAAATCTTATTTTATAAATGTAGCAAAAGTGTTACATTTTTCTTTACAATAGATTTAAATAAGTGTTATAATACTCTAGGTTTTAAAAGAGGTGGAATATAAAATGAAAATAAGAAACGTTGCAATAATTGCCCATGTAGATCATGGTAAAACAACATTAGTAGATGAATTATTAAAACAAAGTGGAACATTTAGAGAAAATGAATCTCATGATGACAGAGTAATGGATTCCAATGATATAGAAAAAGAAAGAGGAATAACTATTCTTGCAAAAACAACAGGCGTAAAATATAAAGATTATAAGATTAATATAGTTGATACTCCTGGACATGCAGACTTTGGTGGAGAAGTAGAAAGAATAATGCACATGGTTGATGGTGTAATACTTCTAGTTGATGCAAGAGAAGGAACAATGCCACAAACAAGATTTGTTTTAAAAAAAGCTTTAGAAGCAAAACTAAAACCAATAGTAGTCATCAATAAAGTAGATAGAGAAAATGTAAGAATAAGTGAAGTAATTGATGATGTATTAGAATTATTCATTGATTTAGGTGCCACAGATGAACAAATTGATTTCCCTATAATCTATGCAAGTGGTTTAAACGGAACCTCAAGTTATGAAGAAGATCTAAGTACACAAAAACATACAATGGAACCAATCTTTGAAACAATAATAAATACTATACCAGAACCAAAAGGAAATGAAAATGAACCTTTACAATTTCAACCTGCATTATTAGATTATAATGATTACGTAGGTAGAATAGGTATAGGTACAATAACAAGAGGAAAAATTAAAGTTGGACAAAATGTAAGCTGTGTAAGACTAGATGGAAGTATAAAACAATTTAGAGTACAAAAACTATTTGGTTTCATGGGCATAAAAAGATTAGAAATAGAAGAAGCAAGCTGTGGAGAAATAATTGGAATTTCTGGTTTACCAGACATATCTGTTGGAGAAACTATTTGTGAAGCAGGAAAAGAAGAAGCATTACCTATTTTAAAAATAGAAGAACCAACTCTACAAATGACATTTGGTGTTAACACTTCTCCATTTGCAGGAAAAGAAGGAGATTTATTAACAGCAAGAAAAATAGAAGAAAGACTTATGAAAGAACTTGAAAGTGATGTTTCACTTAAAGTTGAACAAAATGATGCTGAGTCATGGATAGTAAGTGGCCGTGGAGAACTTCATCTATCTATATTGATTGAAAATATGAGAAGAGAAGGCTTTGAATTACAAGTTTCAAAACCAGAAGTCATCATTAAAGAAATAGATGGAATAAAATGTGAACCATACGAAGAAGTAATGATAGAAGCTCCAACTGATACTATTGGTTCAGTCATAGAAAGTCTAGCATCTAGAAATGGTCAAATGGTTAATATGAAAGCCTTTGAAAATAACACTAAACTAGAATACATTGTACCTTCTCGTGGATTAATAGGCTTTGTAAATGAATTCTTAATTTTAACAAAAGGTTATGGAATAATAAATCATACTTTTAAAGAATATGGTCCTTTAACAGCTGGAAACATAGGAGAAAGAAAACTAGGCGTTTTAGTCTCTATGGAAAATGGTAAATCTACTGCATATGGGTTAGGTGCTTTAGAAGACCGTGGAATTATGTTCATTGAACCAGGTGTAGAAGTCTATGAAGGAATGATAGTAGGCGAAAATAACAGAGATAATGACTTAGCTGTTAACGTAACAAAATCAAAAAATCTTACAAACACAAGAAGTGCAAGCAAAGATCACACAGTAGTTTTAAAAAGACCAAGACAACTTACACTTGAAAGTGCTTTAGATTACATAAACACTGATGAATTAGTAGAAGTAACTCCAAAAGGATTTAGATTAAGAAAGAAAACTCTTAATACTGAAAAAAGAAAAAAAGAGGATTCAAGAAAATAAATGTAATGAAAATAAATTATGATAAATATTTAGAAGAAATAATAAAAGAAAATGAACAAAAAGGAATAAAACCTAAATTACTTTTACATACTTGCTGTGCACCATGTTCCTCAAGTGTAATTGAAAGATTAGGTAAAAACTTTAACATAACAGTATTTTATTACAATCCTAATATTGAACCAAAAGAAGAATATGAACACAGAAAAGAAGAACAAAAAAGATTCTTAAAAGAAATTAATATTGGAATTAAATTTGAAGATTGTGACTATGATAATGAAGAGTTTAAAAATATATCAAAAGGATTAGAAAGTCTTCCTGAAGGTGGATTCAGATGCCATGAATGCTATAAATTAAGACTTATAAAAACAGCTCAAAAAGCTATAGAATTAAACTATGATTACTTTGGAACAACATTAACAGTTAGTCCTTATAAAAATAGTCAAGTTCTAAATCAAATAGGAAAAGAAATAGAAGAGAAATATAACATAAAATATCTATTTTCTGATTTTAAGAAAAAAGAAGGATACAAAAAATCAATCGAATTATCAAAAGAATACAATTTATATAGACAAAACTATTGTGGCTGTTTATATTCAAAAAATACAGAGTAAAAATTTACTCTGTGTTTTCATTTTCTTCTAAAGAGGCGACGCCATATTATTATAATGATTCAGGAGGTAGTGTTACTGGAAATAGTTATTGGTGGACAATGAGTCCGTTTACTTTTTATGGAGATGCTGGTTCTGCATATGTGTTTAATATAGGCGGTTCAAGTGCTTCTGGTTATTTAGGTCATCCGAATGGCGTTGCTGGTAATGCAGTAATCCGCCCAGTTTTATCTCTAAAGTCATGTGTCAAATGGAAAAGTGGAGATGGAACAAGTGATAATCCATACACAGTAGATACATTGAGTGCAGCTTGTAGTACTGCAGAAAATTAATTTATTATTAATTATCAACTATAATATAATAAATAAGGATAATATTGGTAAATAAGTATGAATGAGTCCGTGTGACTGGGATGGCGCTGCTTCGCTTGTGTTCTACGTATATGGTTCTAGTGGTCCTGGCTTCTTAAATGACAATAATGTTAGTCATTCTTTGTATGGAGTACGTCCAGAAATTTCTCTTAATATACAGAAAGTTCATAGTAATACTATAGTAGAACTAACTAAAGAGAAACAAATATTATTCAGTGCTTTAAATAAGCAAAAAATAGAAACATTAAAATAATAAGGATTAGTATATTTAGAAAATTCTTACTTAATTAATGTTTTTTTAAAAGTAAAAATTAATAGTTTTATTTTACATAAAAGTACATATAATAAATACATATAATAATAATTTAATAAATGTAAAAAAGTATACAAAATATAATTAGTACCTATAAAATGCCTTGTATAAAATTAAAAAGTTTATTATAATATTCTATAGTAGGTGAAAAGAATGAAGAATTCAAAAGGGTATAAGTTGTTCAATTTCATAATGAAACTAATTTCTTGGTGTGCAATGGCTATTCTTTGCGTAATTGGGATATTCTTAGTTGTATATATAGCAGTAAATAAAATCGCGCAATCTCAAGGAAAAAGTGCACCTTTAGGATTATACACAATTATAAGTCCTAGTATGACACCAGATATAGACGTCTATGATGTTGTAGTAGTTGTGAAAAAAGATCCTACAAAAATAGAAGTAGGAGATATAGTTTCATATTATAGTACAAATAGTTACTTTGGGGATACACCTATCACTCACAGAGTAGTAGAAAAATTTGATACTAATAATGGTATATCGTTTAGAACAAGAGGAGATGCTAATCCAGTAGTAGACAATGAAATAGTAATGAGTAAAAATGTTATTGGAACTGTTAGATTGGTAATACCACAATTAGGTAGAATTCAATTCTTTCTAGCCAGTAAAGGAGGCTGGTTTATAGCAATACTTTTACCAGCAGCTGGAATCATAATTTATGACTTAATTAAATTAGGAAAACTTATGTCTGTTAAGAAAAAGATGAAACATGCAAAAATAGAAGAGGATACAAGAAGGCGAAATAAAAGACAAGATAATTTTAAAAGAAACTTAAATAAACAAAGCAGAAATACAGTGTATGAAAAAGAAATTTCAACACGAGAACAAAGATATAAACAAATAAATTACAAAAATAAAAACTCAAATAAATCAAAAAAAACTTCTAAATATTAAAAGAAGTTTTTTCTTGTTTTCACAAAAATAAAGTGCTATACTAACTTTCAAAACCTGAGGTGAGCACATGAACATAAATAAAATAATATTTTATACTTCCTTTGAAGTTATAGTTTTAACAACTATATTGTTACTTACATATTTTGTATGGAATACATTTGAAATAGATAAAAATGCACAAATTGCATATTACTATACTAACCCTAGTAAATATTTATCTTTAAAAGTAGAAAGTAATTTAAAACTATTATCTCCACAAAAAAATGACGAAGCAATAAATGATAACAACAAAATAGAACTAAAAATTAACAATATAAGTTTAATTCCAAAAAAATATTATACATTTATGACTATTCAAAATACACATGATTTAGATATTAATTACTTAAATTTAAATATTAATAATCAAACTTATAAAATAAGTGACTTAAAGCAATTTATAAAAGAAGAAAATACATATTATCTATTAATAGAAGAAATAATAAAACCAGAAAATACTGATACACATAATTTATATTTCTGGTTATCAGAAGAAACCTCTAATGAGGAGAAAAACAAAGAACTAAGGTTTGAATTTAACATTAAAGAAGTATAGTTTATACTATTTTCTTCTAAACTCTTGATAAAAACATAAAAATATTATAAAATTATACTTAAGAATAGAAAGAATTCTGGTGAAGATTATGGGATTAGATAAATTAATTAAAAGAGAAATTGGAATTACCATAGCGACAGTATTACTTGTAACAACAGTATTCATAATGTTTTCTTATGCAATATTTAAAGTAGAAGTTTCTGGAGAAACTAATGTAATAACATTTGGAGACGTAGCTATGTCATTTTGTGCAGATAGCACTTGTAATACAACTATTCCAAATATAGGAAATGTAATAGGTACAAAAACAGAAAATGGAGTTACTAAATATGTTCCAATATATCCACAAAAAGATCCATCAACAACTGCTGAGTGGGATGCTTTGACACCGTATACTTTTACACTTACTAATAGTGGTTCATTAGATTTATATATATCTTTATATTTAACTAAAGATCCATCAACAGATTTAAAATATTCTTATGAAAATGTTGAATATTCTGAACCAGTTAATGATGATCAAATAAAAATAGCTATAGGTGAACAAAATTCAACACCGACAATTAAATTATATTCAGATACAAAAAATGCTGCTGGAGACTATATAATTGCTTCGAATATATTATTAACACCAGGAGAGACTAAAATATTTAACTTATATGCATGGCTTATATCTAATGCAGAAAATGCTAGCCAAGGAAAATATTTTGTAACACAAATAAGCGCAAGAGGTGAATACCTTCCTGCTGAATAGCACTTAGTTTTAAGTGTTTTTTTAAAGGATTATTATGATTATAAAAGAAATATCAATTAAAGAATATCTAACTAAATCTAATTTACCAGCAAGTGATTATGTAATTAATCCTTATGTTGGATGTCCCCATGGTTGTAAATATTGTTACGCATCATTTATGAAAAGGTTTACGGGACATAAAGAAGAATGGGGAACATTTATAGATATTAAAAGAAGTGAAAATAAAATTAATTTAAATAAAATAAGTAAAAAATCTGTATTTTTATCTTCAGTAACAGATTGCTATAATCCTTTAGAAGAGAAATATAAACTAACTAGAAATATATTAGAACAATTAATTAATTCTGATTGTTATTTATCTATATCTACAAAGTCTAAGTTAATATTACGAGATATAGATTTATTAAAAAAAATTAAAAACTTATCTGTTAGTATATCAATAAACACACTAGATGAAGATTTTAGAAAAGATATGGATAATGCAAGCACAATAGAAGAAAGATTAAATACCTTAAAAGAATTACATAATAATGGCATTCATACAGTTTTATTTATGTCTCCAATATTTCCTTTTATTACTGAATGGAAGGAAATAATAGAAAAATCTAAAGATTATATAGATGAATATTGGTTTGAAAATCTAAATTTAAGAGGTCAATATAAAACATACATAATGAATTATATTGATAAAAAATATCCCCAATATTATGAAAATTATATTGATATTTATATAAAAAATAATAAAAAGTACTGGAGTGATTTAGCAACAGAAATAAATAAATATTGTAAAGATAATAATATAAACTTTATAAACTATTTTTATCATGAAGAATTAGTAAAAAATAAAAAAGAAAAAAACATTTAGACCTAAAAATCTAAATGTTTTTCTATTAAAGAAATAATTGTATAAAGAATAATTGAAAGAATTAATAATACTACTATACCACTCATAACTAAAGTTAAATTAAATACTTGACTACCATATAAAATTAAATATCCAACGCCTGCCTTACTAGTAAGAAATTCTCCCATTATTACGCCGACTAATTCTGTATGGAGAGAAAAATCTAACTATTAAAAGAATTTATTCATTACCATTAATTTGGTATAATATAATTACTATTTTTATTTGATATTAAAAAGAAAGGAGATGTTTATTTTGAATAATTTAGAAGTCGTAAGTAGTATAGAAGAGTTTTTAGTTTTTAAAACACAAGAACAAGAAAAAGGCATTGCTGTTAGATATGAAAATGAAAATCTATGGATGACACAAAAAGCAATGGCTGAGTTATTTGACGTTAATGTTCCAGCGATTAATAAACACTTAAATAATATCTATGATGAGGAAGAACTCAATAGAGAGTCAACTATTTCCAAAATGGAAACAGTTCAACAAGAAGGAAATCGTAATGTAAAAAGAAATGTTGAGTTTTATAGTCTAGATGCAATTATTTCAGTGGGATATAGAGTTAATTCAAGGCGTGCTACACAATTTAGAAGATGGGCTACACAAGTATTAAAGAAGTATACTATTGAAGGCTATGCATTAGATAAAAAAAGAATGGAAAATGGAACTTTCCTAAATAAAGATTACTTTGAAAAGCTTTTAGAAGAAATCAGAGAAATTCGGTTAAGCGAAAGAAGGTTTTATCAAAAAATCACAGATATTTATGCTACAAGTGTTGACTATGATGCTAAAGCACCAACTACTATTGAGTTTTTTAAGAAAGTTCAAAATAAAATGCACTATGCTATAACTCATCAAACTGCCGCTGAGATTATCTATAATAGAGCAGACCATACAAAAGAGAATATGAATTTAACTTCTTGGAAGAATTCTCCAAATGGAAAAATTATGGAATCTGATGTAGTAATAGCTAAAAATTATTTAACTAAAGAAGAAATTAAAGATTTAGAAAGAATCGTAAATGCATTTTTAGAACTTGCTGAGCGAAGAGCTGAGAGGCATATTCCAATGACAATGGAAGATTGGAGTACAAGAATAGATAAATATTTACTCGCAGATGATTTAGATGTTTTAAAAAATTCGGGTAAAATATCGCATGAGATTGCTGTTGATAAAGCTCTCAGTGAATTTGAAAAATATAGAGTAACCCAAGATAAATTATTTGAATCTGATTTTGATAAATTTATAATTGATATTGAAAATAAAGATATAAATTAATAATTATTATAAGGTGAAAATATGGCAAAATGGAAATTATATTGGGTTGCTTCTGATGGATGCGAGGATTGTTTTGTCGTAGCAAAAAATTCGAGAAGTGCCAGAAGAATTGAAAAAGATATGAATGGTTTTGAAGATGATGATCTAAAAGTTACTAAAGTAATTGATATACCTGATAAATACGAAAAAATAGCAAATGAAAAAATTCGCAAATGGTCTATAAAAAATCAGTGCAATCAGCATTTGGACATAGATAGTTTAAATCCATGGCCTTATATAAACCTTTCATTACTTTTAAACCTATAGGATATATTTTATTCGGAACATACACTATGTCCTCTATAAGTGTTTGTTTTTCTCCATCGATAAACCTAAATTCTGCTCCTAGCTTTTTTAATAACCACTCTTCTGCATAATTAACAGGAGAGAAAGCATTAAATATTTCTAATGTAACCTATGAAGGAATTGAAAAAGTAATCGAGAATATGCTAGGTTGTTGTCTTAATCTAATTCACGATATTGAAAATGATATAACTAATTCATTTATTTTTGCAATAGAAAACGAAAAATATAAAGATTATTGTATTGAAGAAGTAACGAAATATTGGAAAAATAAATTAACTTTTGGAAGATTAATAGAATTGATGGAAAATAGATTTGATATAGATTCATGTGTTAGAATGTCATTAGAGTTATTTTTAGTACAAAGAAATAAAATTGCGCATGGATTAACTAAAGATGAAAGATATGATATTGAAACCTTTTGGGGCAAAAAAGAATTAGTAGGCTATTTATGTACTTTCATCAATAATGCAAAATTATTAAAAGAGGTGTCCGAATCAGCTTATATAGCATCAATGAGTCTAGGATACCATTTAATCCAAAAAGAAAATAAAAATAACAAAAAGTTTTTGAAAGACTTGAATGATTTTCATTCTGATCCATATATTAAAGAAAGATTATCTTTATTTTTTGATACTTTTAAATTAAAATAATTTTTAATTATTAATCGAATATACTTTATTAGGAGTATAATTATGATTATTAAAAATTACAATTTATGTGAAAATAAAATTAATCCAAGAGAGTTTAAGATAAACATTCCTATAATATATGAAATAATAAAAAAATATGTAGCAGACATTAAACTAGAGAATATGTAAAGATATTCTCTTTTAATATTTTAAATTCATGATAATATATAAAAGTAAGATTTTTTTACTAGAAATGCTTTTATATAAGAAAAGGAGGAATTAAAATAAAAGCAGGACTTTATGCGAGAGTATCTACAGATATGCAAGTTGAAGGCTATTCAATAGATGCTCAAAAAGAATTATTAGTAAATTTTGCTAAAAGTAAGGAGTTTGATTCTTATGAATTCTATATTGATGGAGGATTTAGTGGTAAAGATTTAAACAGACCAGCAATACAAAATTTAATTGATGATGTCAAGAACAAAAAAGTCGATTGTGTTATAGTTTATAAACTAGATCGTATATCAAGAAGTCAAAGAGATACCTTATTTTTAATAGAAGAGGTATTTAATAAATATAATGTTGGCTTTATTTCAATAAGAGAAAACTTTGATACTACTTCACCATTTGGTAAGGCTATGATTGGAATATTATCTGTTTTTGCTCAGCTTGAGCGAGAAACTATTTTAGAAAGAACGAGGTTGGGCTTAAGAAAAAGGGCAGAATCTGGTTTATGGAGAGGTGGAGGAAAAATTCCTTTTCCTTATGATTATGACAAAGAAAAAGGAATTCTTGTTCCTAATCCAGAAAAAGTTGCGATTTTAAATAAAATGATTTCACTTTATTTAGGTGGGAAAAGTTTTAATAAAATAGCAACTATTGTAGGAATGGATGAGAGTTTAGTTGAAAAAAGAATACTTAGTATTACTAATACTGGAAAAGTTCCTTATAAGGGAGAAATATTTGAAGGGGAACATGAACCTGTAGTATCAGAGAGTACTTATCAAGAAATTATTCGAATGAATAAAATGCGAAGTAAAACGCGAACAGCAAGACATTATCTTTTATCTGGTAAAATATATTGTGCTCATTGTGGAGCAAAGTATCGTTACCAAAAATGGGGAAGTAGAACAATATGTTATTGTTATTCCCAACAAAAGAGTAAACCTAAATTTATTAAAGATCCAAATTGTAAAAATAAAAGAGTTGATTCATTTGAAATTGAAGATGCCGTTTTAGAACAAATATTTTTAATGTCTTTGGATGAAAAAAAATTAGATAACACTTTTTCTTTAGCTAATGTGAGTGAAATAGATGAGTTACAAAATAGATTGACTGGCATTGTTAAACAAATAGGAAATCTTTTAAATTTCATAGCAGAAGGTATTGACATAATCGAGATAAGAGATAAATTAAAATCCTTGCAAGAAGAGAGAGAAAAGATTGAGAAAGAGCTTTCTGAAGCAAAAACAAATAATGAAAAAATAGAATCTACAAAGAATATGGTATTAAGTTTAAGAACATTTTGGAATATGATGACATTTGAAGAGCAAAGATTAGTTATCGAGTGTATAATTGATAAAATTGTAATCGATAACAATAAATTAAAAATCTATTACAAAATACAATAGATTAAATTTTATAGATTATTCTCTCCATATATGTGGTTATCCCAATTAAACACATACCAATATTAATCTTACAAGCATTAATTATAGTTCCATAATTACTTGGAATTACAGCATATTTTAAAATTTCAGAATTACTTGCTCCAAAAGTTTTAAGAAGTTTTATACGATTTTTATTAGTATTTTTAAATCCAACAGAAATGGACTGAATACTTACTATAATAGAAATAAGAATCGCCATTAAAACTATACTTCCCTTATTAGCGCCCACCCAAATAATAATGACAGGCCCTAAAGCAACCTTAGGCAAACTATTAAAAACTGTTAAATATGGATCAATAATTTTAGATAAAGTATCACTCCTATAAATCAAAATAGATACAAATATACTTATAATTCCAGTTATAAAGAAAGCTACTAAAGTTTCATTCAAAGTTACTATAATATGATGAAGCAACTCTCCTTCTTTGAATAGATTATAAATAGTGATAAATATTTTACTAGGATAACTCGTAATAAAAGAATTAATTATCTCACTTCTAGCCAAAATTTCCCAAGATAATAATAATATAAATAAAATTAATAATTGTATACTCTTTATTAAAACTTTTTTTCTCTTATACTTTCTTATAAATAACTCTTGTTTACTAAATGTTTTCATCAATATCCCTCCATAATTTATCATAATATATAGAAAATTCAGGAGCTTTTCTATTATTAATTGGAGAAGATTTATCAGTAAGTTCTATTTCATAAATATTCTTTAAAGTAGCAGGTCTTTTAGAAAGAACCACTATTCTATCTGACATACTAATAGCTTCTGCAATATCGTGAGTAACCATAATAACAGTTATTTTTTCTTCCTTTATAATATTATAAATATCGTCACTTACTTTAAGCCTTGTCTGATAATCTAAAGCAGAAAAAGGTTCATCTAAAAATATCAAGTCAGGCTTTATAGCAATTGTTCGAATTAAAGCTACCCGTTGCCTCATACCACCAGATAGACTACTAATTTTTTTATCTATAAAATCATTTAAACCATACTTTGATAACAAATATTTAACATATTCTTTGTTTTCTTTAGTTAATTTTTTCTGCAATTTTAATCCTAAAACAGCATTTTCATATACAGTTAACCAAGGAAACAAAGCGTCTTCCTGAAGCATATAACTAAATTTAATATTATCTTTAAATTGAATTTCTCCATCATAGTCTCTATCAAGACCAGCTAAAATATTTAGAATTGTGCTTTTGCCACATCCACTTGAACCTATGATAGATAAAAATTCACCATCTTTAACATTGAGAGATAAGTTATGAACAGCTTGAACTTCTCCGTTCAAACTGTTATAACTTTTATTTAAATTTTTAATTACCAAAATATTATTCATTAAAAGAATTATCAACCATTACATCAAAATTAATTCTCTCATTTAAAGCATCATTATATTCCATTAAATCTAGTAAATTATTATACGCTTCTTCACTTATATAAGTATTATCCCACCAACTATCAGCATCTTTATAACGCTCTACAACTTTAATCAAGTCATTCATATCTGTATCAGGAAATTCACTCTTAATAACTTTAGCAACTTCTTCAGCATTATTCTCTTTAACAAACTTTAAGCCTTCATTAATCGCGTCTGTAAATCTTTCTAAAACATCACTATTCTTTTCTAAGTAACTTTTCTTTGTATGAAATACAGTATATGGAACTTCACCACTCATTAGCCCTAAAGAAGCTAGAACACAACCATAGCCTTCCTTCTCTAAAGCTAAAGCAGTAGGTTCTCTAAGTGCATTGATACGAACTTTCCTAATACAATGATGTAAAATATATAGTAACAATATTGTCTTAAATTGAATATTATGATAGTATGAAAATATAAAATATAAATTAAATTTTTCTAAGAAGTATGAGGTATTTTATGAAAAAAGAATTAAATTTAAAAGAATTAATTTTAAAATTTTTTTGCATATTTACTATAGGCTTTATTTTAATTATAAGCGAAATTATATATGAACCCAAAAATGAAAAAGAAATAAAAATACAAAATCAAAATGTTTTTTCTAATAATAGTGATGAAGTTTTATACTTATCAGATATTCCTTATAAAAAAGCCCAGGTGGGATGGGGAACTTTAGGTTTAGATAAAACTAATTCTAATACATCTTTAATAATGAATATTAACGGTTCTTCAGTTGTTGTTAAAAAAGGTATATTTGCACATGCCACTTCAACTGTAGAATATGACATAAGTAGCTATGACTATGATTATTTTACTGTATATTATGGATTAAATACAACATCTGGTAATAATGGCAACGGAGTTAAATTTTATATTTATACTTCAGAAGATGGAACTAACTGGACTTTGCGTACTGAAGAAAATCCTAGTCCTTTAAAATGGGTAAATCCTGCAGTACATGTTAAAATAGATATTAGAGATGCTAATTACATTAGACTTTATGCACACGATAACGGCGCTAATGGTAGTGACCATGCTGTTTGGGGCGATGCTAAATTAGTAAAAGAAGGATACTCTGATGATGTTATGAAAACTGTAGAAGAGTATGATGAAATTATTAAAACAACTTATCAAGCAGGTCCTATTAGTGAAGATTTATCTCTTACATTACTACAACGAAACTTTATTAAAAATGTTGGACAATATCAACTTCGCTCATTTCTAGAAAGCGATCCTAAAAATCAAGAAACTTTTGACTGGTTTATAAATAACGAAGAAGCGCTTCGTTTATGGACTGTGGGAGGAAGACCTCATGGAAGTTACGAAAGGTCATTACAAGTATTAAGTAAGCTATATCATACTTACAAAGAAGACTTATCAAATGAAAATGTAACTGCACTAGGAACAAAGTATAAAGATTTATATTTAAAAATGATGTTATCATTATCATTAACTCATTCAACTAGTGTTGGATTATGGATTGGTGGAAATCAACTTTCTGATGCTGTTATAAGATATGACCTTTTTAAACAACTGCATTTAAATAATGAATTAGCTTCTCCTTCTATGTTTGAAAATTATACAATAGATGAAATGCGTGGAGTAATGTTTACTAATATTGATGACGAAGAGATAATGTGGTTACATGACTTTTCTAAAAAGAAATCCTCTACAGATCGTTTTAATCCATTTAAATATATAACATATACTCTAAACTATAGCTATTATAGACCTCAATATTATAGTCAAGAAAACTATGAAAAATGGAATCAAAAATATGAATTATCAAAATATAATATTACCTATCAATCAGGTAAACCAAAATTATGGATTGTTTTTGAAGAAGGGTCTGTATGTGGAGGACTATCAAAGACAGCTGCAAATTTATATGGAGTCTGGGGAACTCCTTCATATGTAGTTGGTCAACCGCAACATGCCGCTTATATATATTTATATAATGCAGGAGGAGGAAAGTATGCTTGGCAGCTAGCTTACAGTGTGGCTGCAACCGGATGGGCAGATACTGATGGAACAGCAATTAACGGCTGGGGAACTAGATATAGAAGCAATGTTGTAAAATCAGGCTCTTATAGACTATTAGCACAAGACGCACAAAATGAATATGATAAGTATGAAAAAGCACAATTAATTTTATTATTAGAAGATGTGTATAAAAATGATAGAAATAAACTAGAACAAGTATATCTTGATGCACTAAAAGAAGAAAGAATAAATTTAGATGCTTGGATTGGATTAGTAACATTATATATTACTGATGACACAAAAACAGAAAGTGACTTGATAGATTTAGCTACAGAAATAGCTGAAGTGTATACATATCATCCACTACCTATGTATGATATGTTAAGAAGAATAGGAACAAAAATAACTTCACCAGAATATCGTAGTCAATTAATGATGCTACAAGATAGAACTTTACGAAAGGCAACAAAAGCTACCTCTGCAAACACAATTTACAGTAATGAAGTTCCTATAATTGCAAATGCAATATTAGGCGTAGTAGATTCTAAAGTTGCTACTTTCTCTTTCAGCGGAGCTAATGCAGGAAAAATAATATTATCTAAACAATTACAAAGTGCTCAAGTTACATGGAGTTATAGTTTAGACAACGGAACTACTTGGACAGAAGTTTATGAACACTTTATAGAACTTACAAAAGAAGAACTTGATAGTATTAATGTTAATGATGATATTAAAATACGTATATCAGGGTTACCTCTTACAGCAGAAAATATTTTTACAATAGATATTACAAAAAGAACTTTTCCAGGTGGAATTACAATTAATGACCAAGAAGATCGTATTTATGGAACAACTAGTGAAATGGAATGGACATTTGATCCAAAAGATGGCTGGAACTCTTTCGCAAATACTAATCCAGTACTTAGTGGAAATAAAAAACTTTATATAAGAGTAATAGCTAAAGGAACAGAAATAGCAAGTGATCCAGTATACTATACATTTACTGAAAATAATTCAGACGACACAAAATGGTATATCCAATCTAAAAATTTAGAAGTAATAGAAGTAAATGCAACTGGTGCAGGAGACTATAAGAATAATATTTTAGATGGAAACGTTAACACTTATTGGCGCTCAAAAAATGGGTTAATGCCAGCCTATGTAACAATTAAGTTAGACCAGCCAAGATATATATCTGGAATAGATTATGTGCCAGATAAAAGTGCTAAATATTTAACTTTTGTTCCATATGGAAGAGGAAAAAATTTAAATATATATGTAAGCATGGATGGTAATAATTGGGAACTAGTAGCATCTAAAAATAATTTAGGAGACAATGATAATTTAAAACATATTGCAGTTTCTAATCCTAAAAAAGCATTATATGTTAAAGTTGAATGTACATCAGTTTATGATGGAGAATATACATTATTTGCTGTTTCAGTAATTAAATTGTATGAAAATATATTAGTAAATGAGACTCCAAGAGCAGACGTTAACTACAACATTACTCGAGCAACTAATCAGAATGTAACTGCAGAGCTAGTTAATATGACAAGACCTATTACTGTTCTAAACAATGATCATAAAACAACTTATACATTCACTGAAAATGGAAAATTCACATTTGAATATGAAGATGAAAATGGAAATAAAGGTTCTACCACAGCAGAAGTAAATTGGATTGATAAAACACCACCTACACTTGATTTAGAATTCAACACTAAGGAATTAACTAATCAGGACGTAGTTGTGACACTTTCTTTTGATAAAGAAGTAACGATTACATCAAAAGATGTACAAGTAGCAGAAAATCCAGAAGACAAAAGTAAGACCATTACATTTACAGAGAATGATTCCATAGAATTAGAATTTCAAGATACATTAGGAAACAAAGGAAGAAAAACTATTACAGTTGACTGGATCGATAAAGAAGAGCCAACTGCTGAATTTGAATTTAATACAACAAATTTAACAGATGGAGAAGTTATTGCAACTTTAAACCCAAGTGAAGAAGTAATAGTTACAAACAATGATGGAAAAGATTATTATGTATTTAAAAATAATGGTTCATTTACGTTTGAATTTATAGACATGGCAGGTAATCATGGAACAGCCACAGTAGTGGTAAATTGGATATCAACATTACCAGAATATAAAATCAAATATTCTACAACAAAACCAACAAATCAAAGTGTGGAAGTTGAACTAGAACTTGAAGCGGGATACAAAATAGTTAATAATAATGCAAGTAATATTTATATTTTCACAAATAGTAGTACTTTTGAATTTCAGTATATGGATAAAGATGGACATATTGGAATGATTCCAATAACTGTAGATTGGATTGATAAAGAAAATCCAACAGCAGAAGCTATTTATAGCCCTAATACTTGGACTAATAAAAATGTAGAAGTAACACTAAAACCAAATGAAAAGATAAAAATAACAAACAATGAAGGAAAAGATAATTATGTATTTAAAGATAATGGTACATTTACATTTGAATTTGAAGACATGGCTGGCAATCCTGGTACAAAAACAGTTGTAGTTGACTGGATTGATAGAGAAGCTCCAACAGCAACAATTGAATACAATATAACAACTAGAACTGATGGTCCTGTCATAGCAACTTTAAACCCAAGTGAAGAAGTAACAATACTAGGTAATGGACAAAATACACACACATTTTACGAAAATGCTGAATTTACATTTGAATTTATAGATAAAGCAGGAAATAAAGGTTACGCTACAGCAGTAGTAAATTGGATTTATTATAAAGAAAACCCTACACAAAATCCTGAAAATCCAACAACTCCAGAAAATAATAATAATGAAGACAAAAAAAATAAATATCAAAATTTAACTAATGGTAATGTAATAGTCAAAATTCCTGAATCTATCATAAAAAATAATGTAGATGCAAAACTAGAATATAATGAATTACCTTTAAGTGATGCATATAAAAATCGTTATGGTAAAGATAGCATAATCTATGAATTAGCTTTAAAATCACAAAATAAAACTATTGATATATCTAATGAAATTATTGTACAAACTTTAAAATTAAATTCTAATAAAAAGTTTGAAGCCATTTATGCTATCAGAGATGATGGCAGTGTAGTAAAATTAAACTATACTATAAATGAAAATAATGAAATAGAGTTTAAAGATAATGGATTAGGCAAATACATTATTTCATACAAAACAGAAACAACTGATAACACTAATAATAATGATAAAAATGATAATAATATGGAAGAAGAACCAACACAAAAGACAAATTATATTCTATACATAGCAATTGGTGCATCTTCAGTAATATTATTTGGAATTGGATATTCTATAAACAAATCAAAGAAAAAATAAATTATAAGAAAATACTGTTTCTATGAGACAGTATTTTTATTATCTTAAAAACTATAAAACGAAAATATATCTAATGACTTGCATAATCTTTATTAGGAGATGAATACATTAAAATGAAAATAAATAGCTACAAAGAAATATATTTGGAAATAGCTTTATCTATCAACAAAGAAATGTATGAGTCAAATTATATACCTTATCATATTTATAAATCCACAGAAGAAGAATTAATAAAAAAATTAAATCTTTAAAACATTTATTTACAGGAGGATAAACAAATGGACTTATATGATGTTAGAAATAAACTTAATATGGGAATACCACTTACTAATATTGAACTTCGTGTAACTGATTATTCAAGAGTATCAACAGATCATTTACTTCAACAAAAATCTTTAAAAAATCAAATAGAACACTTCGATGAAATGATAAAAAATAATCCTAAATGGATTTATGTAGAAGGTTACGTAGATGATGGTATAAGTGGAACAACAGATTTTAAAAGAAATAATTTTATGAAAATGATAGACGATGCAAGAAATGGTAAATTCGATTTAATTATTACAAAAGAAATATCAAGATTCTCAAGAAATACTTTAGATAGTATTAAATACACAAGAAAGCTACTTTCATATGGAGTAGCAGTTTTATTTGTTAATGATAATATCAATACTGCTTTACCTGATTCAGAACTAAGACTTACTATAATGGCATCTATGGCACAAGACGAAATAAGAAGACTTTCAGAAAGAGTAAAATTCGGTATGAATAGATCAATAAAAAATGGCACTATCTTAGGAAATGACATGCAATATGGATATAAAAAAGATAAAACCACAGGAAATTTAGTAATAATACAAAAAGAAGCAGAACTAGTAAAAAGATTATATAATATGTATGCTATAGATAAACTATCTTTGACTAAAATAGCTAAAATATTTAACAATAAATCTATTAAAACTCGTCAAAATAAAAAATGGTGCACTTCTACACTCTCTAGAATGATAAAAAATCCTAAATATAAAGGTTATTATTGTGGTAAAAAAAGTGAAGTTATAGACTACATGACAAAGAAAGTAATTATGTTTCCTAAAAAAGAATGGATTATGTATGAAGATAAAATAAAAGTACCACCAATAATAGATGAATACTTATGGGAAAAAGCAAACTCTCGTCTTCAAGAAAGAAATAAAATCTTTGGAAAAAATTATAAAGAAGATAAAACAATGTATCAAAATAGATATCCATTATCAGCTAAAATATTTTGTAAAGCTCACAATGAAGTATTTCATAGAAGAAAAAGATGTAAATCAAACAACGATATAACTTGGACTTGTGCCAAATACTTAAAAGAAGGCAAAAAATCTTGTGATTCACCTAATTTAAGAGAATCAGAAATCTATTCTATATTAGATGACATCATGAAAGAACTAAAAATAGAATTATCTAATGTATCAAATATATTATTAGACTTATACCAAAATAACAGAAAAAATATTGATGATTACAATAAAAAGACAGAATTAAAAAAAGCAAAAGACAAAATTCTTTTAAAAAAAGATAAACTATTAGAACTTAACATTGAAGGTAACTTATCTAATATAGAATTTAATGAAAGAAACGTCACATATAATGATGAATTAAAAAAAATAGAAAAAGAAATATCTTCACTAGAAAATAGTGAAACATTTTTTGATAATATTAAACACAATGAAGAATTAGCAAAATTATTAGAAGAAAAAATGAAAAACCAAAGTGTAAAAGAAAAACTCATTGCTTTGTTATTAGATAAAATTATAGTTTCTAAAATAAACAATGATAAAGAAAATATAGAACTAAATATATTTTTAAATTTTACAAAGAACTCTATTGAAAAAGAATTACAAGAAGTAGTAAATCCTAATATAGAAAATATTTTAATTAAAAAAGACTATGAATTCAAAAGAGGATACAACACAACTGGAACAAGACGCTACATAGTGAAATACAAAGTAAGTTCACACATTTTATAATAATAAATTCACATATAAAAATATTTTTTGGTATAATTAAATTAAAAAAGAGGAGTATTAGCCTTGAAAAATAATATGATCATATATGTATTAAAAGGAATGTTAAAGTTTATATTATGACACTACTAAACAAAATATAAGCTATCATTTAAATAATATATTTAAAGAAAAAGCGCTGAATAAGAACTCAGTTGTCAAGGATTTCTTGGCAACTGCTAATGATTGCAAAAATTATAATGTTATGCACTATAATTTAGACACTATTATTTCTGTTGGATATAGAACTAATTCTAAAAAAGCAACTGAATTTAGAATATGGGCAACCAAAGTATTAAAAGAATATATGACTAAAGGATTTGCTTTAAATGATGAAAGATAAAAAATAATGGTGAAAGTCCTTATTTTGAAGAATTACTTGCTAGAATTCGTGATATTAGATCTTCAGAAAGAATATTTAGGAGAAAAGTATTAGATATTTATTCTACAAGCATAGATTACAATCCTAAGGATAAATTATCCATAAGTTTTTTCAAAACTGTGCAAAACAGAATGCACTATGCTACGCATGGTAACAAAGCTGCTGAGATAATTTTTACTAGACTGAAATCGCTAAAAACTATTTAACAGAAGAAGAACTTAATACCTTAAATAGAATGGTATCTGCATATTTAGACATTGCAGAAATTAATGCCTTAGATAGACATCCAATAACTATGCAAGATTGGATCAATGAGTTAGATGCATTTTTAAAGATGACAAGAAAAGATATTTTAAAAGATAATGGGAAAGTATCACATGAGGAAGCTTTAAATAAAGAAATAGATGACTTAAATTAATAATTTTAGTTCAACTGCGTTAGAATCTGTTATTACTGCAAAGTGATTATCAAAGCACTATGTTCAAATAGATTGACAAAGTCTCCATTCCCACCAATATAAGCACCACTTAAAGATGCAAAATCAACTGAATTATCTACATTAACTTCTTTTCTATTTATACCATTTTTATAAAGTGCATATTCAAATACCATTGATGGCATTCCACCAGTACGTCCAGCAAGAACACTTTTTCCTTTTAACATAGAAGCATCAAAATTATCTTTTAAGCTGCAATCTCCTACTAAAAATTGTCCATCACGTTTTGTTAAGCTAGAAAAACTAACTAAATAGTCATTTGCCCCATTCTCATAAACATATAAAGTAGCTTCAAGTCCACTAAGTCCCACATTTGCATCTCCAGATAAAACAGCACTAGCCACCTTATCAGCTCCACTTGTAAGAATAACATCTACATCTAAATTATTATCTTGAAAATATCCATTATGCAAACTAACATAGAAAGGAGCATAAAACACACTATGAGTTACCTCAGCTACCACAAGCTTATCATTTCCATTGTCATCTTTATCTTTGAAACCAAAATATACTGCAATAAAACTAACTAAACATAAAGTAATAACTCCTACGATATAATATATCTTTTTCACAAAATACCTCACTTTCATTAGTAGTATATGTCCATATAGGAAAAATGTCATAAAAAGTTGAAATAAAAAAGTAATCTTTTAAAGATTACCACGTAAATCTATAGTAGGAAGATATCTTCGAACATTATTATTCTCTTCTGTTTTTAAATAATAATATCTTTCTTCTAAAGGTATCGTATCTTCTAAAGATAAAATTTCATAATACCTATTACCATTACTTACAAATTGAACACTGTTAGCCCTACGTCTAAAACTACCAACAAAATTCAAATATGGGTGCATACTAGGAACATAATCTAAAGTATAAAGAAAATCTATAACAGCTTGATATACTTCACCAGAATTTTCTCCTAAAACATCTAAATACAAACCATTTTCATAAGTTTCAAACTGATATGGACAAACAACATGATCATATAAAGTAATACTTCCTTCTTTATCTATAAAATATCTAACAGAATTGCATCTACTATTACTTATAGTTCTATTACCAATTACTGTCATACATCCAAAAGCATCAATATAATTTTCATATCTCGCTTCAGATTTAATCACAGCTATTAACTCATCTAACTGAGAACTATCGCTAAAATAACGACTTACAGCATACTGATACTTAACAAAGTTAGGAACATGATTAACAGCCATTCTAATAGAATCAACGATATCAATAGCTGTTTCAACTGATCCATCAGGCATAGGAATATTACTAAAATCTATCTGATTAGGATAAATTAATACACTATTTTTAAAATTTTTTAAAACGATTGACTTATATATTTGTAACTGTTCTAAATTCTTAGCATTTAATTCTTCATAAACACTATTTTCAACATTTTTATCGGATCCATTTACCATCACTGGTCCATTTCCAAAAATAGCTATAAAAGATAAAGTACATGCTAGATAACTTTTATAATCAGGCTTTCTTCTATTTAAATATTGCATAATAATCACTTCCTTTTTAAACACATTTGATCACTATACGATATTTAATACTTAAAGTCAATAAAAAACTATCTAAATATTTAAATATAAGATATAATCAATAATAGAAGGTGAAAAATGAAAAAATATCTACTATATAGAATAGCAAGACCAATAATAAAACTATTTATGAAAATAGTTTATAGAATAGAAATAATTAACAATGACATAATTCCTCAAAAAGGAAGATGCATTCTAGCAGGAAATCACACTAATAATTTAGATGCTTTATTACTAATATCTACTACTAAAAGAACTATAAGATTCATGGCAAAAAAAGAAATACATAAAGGCATATTAAAACCTCTTTTTATAAGTGCAGGAACAATCTCAGTAGATAGAAGCATAAAAGATGAAGACGCTAAAAAGAAAGCAATTGAAGCATTAAAGAATGATGAACTTATTTTAATATTCCCAGAAGGAACAATTAATAGAACTAATGATACAATAATGCCATTTAAATATGGAACAGTGTCATTTTCAAACAAAACATCTTCACCTATAATACCTTTTGTAATAAGGGGTAAATACAAACCATTTAAAAAAAGTATAAAAATCGAGTTTCTAAAACCAATAAATATAACTGATGATTTAGAAAAAGAAAATAAAATTTTAATGAATATAATTAAAACAAAATTGGAGGAAGAAAAATGAATAATTTCTGGTATAAATTTTTAAAAATATTTCTAAAACCTATCTACAAGATTTATTACAATCCCAAAATCTATAATAAAGAAAATCTAAAAATAGAAGGACCGTTAATAATCGCAGGAAATCATATACATTTAATGGATCAATGTAATGTAATAATTTCTACTAAAAGAGTAATAACTTACATGGCAAAAAAAGAGTACTTTGACTTACCAAAAACAAAATGGTTTTTTAAAATGGTTGGATGTATACCAGTAGATCGTGGATCAAAAGAAGATACATCAAAAGAAAAAGCAATAAAAGTATTAGAAAATAAAGGTGCTATAGGAATATTCCCAGAAGGAACAAGAAATAAAACCAAAGAAAAATTGCTACCCTTTAAATTCGGGGCAGTAAGCATGGCACAAAAAACAAATGCAACCATCATTCCATATGCAATAACTGGAAAATATAAATTTAGAAGTAAGAATTTAAAAGTTAAATTTGGAACTCCATTTAAAGTGGAAAACATGACATTAGAAGAAGCAAATAATCATTTATATGAAGAAATAAGCAACTTAATTGACGAATTAAAAAAATAATAAACTACCAAATTAAAGGTAGTTATTTAATTTTATGAACTAAACTAAACATATAATTGCCAAAATATGGAATAATAATTTATAGTTTTAATGTAAAATGATTTAATAAATAAGGAAATACCTAAAAAATTTTGATATAATATAAAATGACAAAAAGTAAAGGAGGACAATCTATGAAAAAAGCTTTAGTAGTAATGATTATAATATTGGCAAGCTTAATATTTACTAACAAATTAGACGCATTAACTGGATACACAACAGAATCTAATGTAATAGTTAGACGTGGCCCAGGCGTTGAAAATGAAAGAATAACAATGCTTACAGAATCAAATGTAGTCTTAGATGTAGTAGAATCAAAATTATATAACCCAAACAGCAGTGAATGTCCTCTTGGATGGTATAAATTAAATTTTAATGGTAGCGAAGCATATATATGTGGAGAATACGTAACTTTAGGTAATCCTGGAGATAATAATCCAGAATATAATACCTCTACATATGAAGCTAGAATTCATGGAATAAACATAATAGTAAGAGGAAGTGCCAATTCAAACTCTACATTTATAACAACTCTTTTACCAGGTACTAATATTGTAATACTAGGTGATAAAGTTGCTGGTAATGGATGTGATGAAGGCTGGTATAAAATACAATATCATAAAGATCAAATAGGGTATGTTTGTTCAAAATATGTTAACAAAAAAAGCGATATAATAGCAAGTGATGCAGAATATGAAAAAGTATTAAAGCAAAAAGGATTTCCAGATACATACATACCTTATCTAGTTTATCTTCATAAAAAATTTCCAACATGGGAATTCAATGCAATAAAAACTAATTTAGATTGGAATCAAGTAATAAGTGGAGAAGAAGGAACAAAAAACCTAATAAACTCAACGCTAGATATTTACAGAGTTAATGATATTGAAGTTGAAAAAGGTTGGTATCAAACAACAAATGCAGTAAATGCATTCTACCTAGATCCAAGAAACTTCTTAACTGAGAAATTTATATTTATGTTTGAAAACTTAAATTATGATTACGGAAACGATAACCGTGTAACACTAGATTTAAACAGTGCATCAGCTAAAATGTACTATAACACTGTAAAAAACATATTTGGAAACTCTTATCTAAGCAGAGATGAATACGTTAATATGTACATAGGTGCAGGATTCCAATATAATGTCAGTCCTTCACATTTAGCCAGTAGAACACGTCAAGAAGGCGGAACAGATGAAAACTATGCAGCAGTATCAGGAAACTATGGAGAACTATATGATGGAATATACTCAGTAAAAGGATACTATAATTACTATAACATAGGTGCTTATGGCGTTAATCCAGTTTTAAGAGGTCTTGCCTATGCATGTGGAGAAGCATGTGATTTCTATAATACTTATAATAGACCTTGGAACACAAGAGAAAAAGCAATCTATGGAGGAGCATACTACATCGCTGATGGTTACATAAATGATGGTCAAAATACTCTATACTTCCAGAAATTTAACACAAGTCCAACAAGTTCAGCACCAAATTACACACACCAATATCAAGCCAATGTACTAGCCCCATCTAGTGAATCAGCAACAACTTATACATCATATCAAGAAATGGGACTATTAAATCTTTCATATAGATTTGATATACCTGTATACAATAACATGCCAGAAATAGTCAGTTTACCAACATTAGCAAGTGGCATTAATACATTAAAAGAAATAAAAGTTAATAACAAATTAATCTCTGGATATGATGAAGACATCGTAGATTATACAGTATATGTAGACAAATCTTTATCATCAGTTAAGATAGATGCTACACCAAAAGATAACACTAGCAAAATAAATGGAACAGGAATAATAAATTTAACAGGAGATACTACAGAACATAAAATAATTGTCACTGCAGAAAATGGAAATGTAAAAACTTATACACTATCAATAAAAAAAGTAACAGATTCAACAACAGTAGATGACATACTAAGTGGATTATCTGTAAGAGTTACAGGTTCAATAATGAACCACATAAGTCCTAACACACAAATAAACACATTAAAACAAAGTATACTTAAGAAAAGCCCAAGTGCAACAGTTACATTCTATAGTAGTACTGGTAATACTTTAAACGATTACACAAACTTAGCTACAGGCCAGAAAATAAAAATAACAGCTCCAAGTGGAGAAACAAAAGTATTTGATATAGTTGTAACAGGCGACACAAATGGAGATGGACAAGTAACAATCCTAGACTTATTAAGAGTACAAAAACATTTATTAAACTCTACTAGACTAACTGATTTAAACCTTAAAGCTGCAGACACAAACAGCGACAACAATATAACAATCTTAGATTTGTTAAGAATACAAAAATATATTAAAAAAGAAATATCATTATAATTAAGGAGTAAAGAATGAAAAAGGGAATATTAACATTATTAGGAATCTTACTTTTAAGCTTTTCGCTATTAGTAAAATCACCAAAGTTAAATGCTGCTTCTGGTTCAATCTCAGTAAGAGCTAACACATCTTCTGTAGTAGTTGGCGGTTCCGTAACAGTTTCAGTAACAGTATCATCTGGAGATCCACTAGGAAGCTGGGAATTTTCAATAAACTATGACAGTAGTAAATTAAAATTAACATCAGGTCCAACAAGTGTAGTTGAATATGGAGATGGAAGTCAAAGAAGCGCAACTTATACATACACATTTAAGTCAATTGCCAAAGGAACAAGTAACGTCTCTGTAAAAGCATATAATGGTTATGCGTGGGATGAGTCTCCAATAAGCTTCAGCGTAGGAAGTGCAAGAATAAGTGCAATCACACAAGCTGATCTAGAAGCTAGCTATTCTAAAAATAATAACTTATCAAAACTTGAAGTTAATGGTTACACTTTATCACCTGAATTTAATAAAGATACACTAGAATACACAGTAAGCGTACCTAGTGATATTGAGAAAATAACAATATCAGGAGAAGTAGAAGATAAAACAGCACAGACAAATGGTTTCGGAGAATTCGAAGTAAGCGAAGGTGAAAATAAATTTGAAATAACAGTAACAGCTCAAAATGGAAGTGCAAAAAAATATGTTATAAAAGTAAATGTAGAAGACAAAAATCCTATAGAAGTAACTGTAGATGGAAAAAAATATACAGTAATAAAACGTGCCAAAGCATTAACAGCTCCAAAAACCTTTGAAGCAACAACTGTCCAAATAGATGGGATAGAAGTACCAGCTTTTAAAAGCAACATAACTAATTACATATTAGTAGGTCTAAAAAGTGATGATGGAACTGGGGGATTATATATTTATGACTCTACTTATAATACTTATACTCTTTATAATGAATTAAAAACAGAAGGACTACTTATATATCCTAAAAAAGCAAAAGTAACACCAGATTATTATAAAGTAACAAAAATCACAATAAATGAATTGGAAGTAGAAGCGTACCAATATGACGGAATAAACGATTACTACCTTTTATACGGAGTGAATATAGAAACTGGAGAAGAAGGTTTCTACCAATATGACATGATAAATAATACTATAACTAGATATAATGATAAAATAATTAACGAACTAGCAAAGAAAAACGAAAACTATTTAATGATAATAATAGTACTAGGTGTAGAAACGATACTTTTATTATTGCTACTACTAATATCATTTACTAGAAGAAATAAAACTAAGAAAACTAAAGTAGATAGATTTGAAGAAATAAAACAAAGTAAACTAAATGAGATAAAACAAGAAGCAAAGAAAAAAGAAATACACGAGGCTGAAACAGCAACTATGGAAGAAAAAAACAGACAAGAAGAAATATCAGAAAAACCTAATAAACCTGAACAAATAGAAATAAAAGAGATAAAAAGTAATAAAAAAGGAAAGAAAAGTAAAAAATAAAAACAACTTTATATATGAAACTTAAAGTGGTATAATTTATTTCCGAAGGAGAATACAATGGGTAAATTAAAATTATATAAAATTATAACAGGAATACTATCAGTACTTTCTATACTTGCTTTAGGAAGTGCCATATATTCAATATACTTGTTAACAGGAGTAGAAACTTTTTATAGAATAATGATTTCATTACTATTAATACTTTTACTAATTACATCAGTATATTCAATGTTAGATAGTGTTAAATTCTTTAAAAAGAAAAAATTTATAATATCATCTATATGTACAGGTATACTAATTTTAATTGGATTTATAATTGCCATTGTAATTTTCTATGCATACTTAAAACTAAGTGACATGAGTACAGGAGATATAATCTACAAAACTTCATTAATCTCATTAGAAGAACAGAATAAAATATCTGATTTAAAAGGTATAAAAATAGGAATGATCGACCATGAGGAAGATCCAGAAGGCTATATTTTACCAACTGAAGTCATTGAAAAATATAAACTAAAAGATAAAAATGAAATTATAAAATACAGTGACACTATAACCTTAATGAGTGCTCTTATAAACAAAGAAGTAGATGCTATATTTGTAAGCTCTAAATATGAATCAATGTTTAAAAATATAGAAGGATTAAAAGAAGATCAAGAAATTTATGAAATAGCTTCATATGAAAAAAAATATAAAAAACCTGCCAGTGAAAAAACAGAAGAAGGCTCAAAAGTAAAATTAACAGAACCATTCACAGTATTATTATTAGGTGTTGATGAAGAAGGAGAAACATTTAATGGAGATACTATAATGTTAATATCATTTGATCCTGAAACCCTACATGCTACAATGTTTAGTATACCGAGAGATACATATACAACAATATGCTCTGGTGGATTAACTAAAATAACACACTCTGGATGGGGTGGAACTAAATGTGTAGTACAAACAGTTGAAGATTTTACAGGCCTTGATGTTGACTATTATGTTAGAATTAACTTCAAAGGCGTAATAGACTTAGTAAATGCTTTAGATGGTATAACTGTAGATGTTCCAATGGACTTTTGTGAATCAAACTCAGACAGACTAATTGGACCTGATTATGAAATATGCTTAAATAAAGGTGTACAAAAATTAAATGGTGAACAAGCTCTAGCATTAGCAAGACATAGAAAAACTCTTCCTTTAGGTGATTTCCAAAGAGGACAGAATCAACAACTAGTTGTTGAAGGTATGCTAAATCAAATAAAAACATTAAGAAGTCCAAACGACTTTTATAACGTGCTAAATATAGTGAGTAAAAACATAGATACAAGTATGTCAACAGATGAAATGCTATCATTTTATAACATAGGTAAATCTATAATAACTAAAGACTCTGATGCAAGTATAAATATAACTAAAACATTCTTGACTGGATATGACTTATATGTATATGAGGGATACTCTTATGCTTATACATTTCAATATTATAAACAAAGTCTAGATGCAATAATAAAAGCAATGAAAATAAACCTAAAACAATTAGAACAAGAAGAAATAAAAACAATTTCATTTAGCATAAATAAACCATATGAGAAAACAATTATTGGATATGAATACTATTCTGAACCAAGAAGAAGCTTAATACCAGATTTCACTCAGTACTCTCTTGGAGGGGCTGAAACATGGGCATCAAGTAATGGATTCACAATCACAACAGAAACTGTAGAAAGTAATGATCCTTCTCATTATAATGGACAAATAATAGCCCAAAGTGTACATGATGGAGTACTTTTAGAAAAAGCACCAAAAAATATCGTGCTAAGTATAGTAAAAAAAGTTGAAGGAGAACCTTCAAAGCCTACCACACCAGAGAAACCAGATGATGAAGAACCAACAGTACCAGGATTACCTACTGACCCAGATATACCTGAAAATCCAGATACAACAAATCCTGGTGAAAACCCAGAAGAACCAGATAACTCAGGCGAAGATACAGATGAGGATAATGAAGATAATGAAAGTTAATAAGGACTACATTAGTAGTTCTTTTTCTTCACATATTAAAATATACATGCTATAATTGGACATAAGGTGATAACATGAAAATAACAAAAAGAAGTGAATATTTAATAATTATATCGTTATACACAATTACTTTATTTTTAGGAGTAAGTACATTCTTTAACATAAATATTATTGATAAAATAAGATATGCACTAATTGTAATATTACCAGGACTAATATCATTATCTATACTTATAGATAACATTAGAAATCTAAAAGTATTACTTAAACACAAATTTCCATTAATTATATATTTTTTAACACTTATTTGGTTTTTCCTAACTTTCTTATTTGGTATTAAAACTGGAATAGACTCTTTAAAAGGTTTTATTCACTATGGAGTATTACTAACTCTTATATTAGTCCTATTTAATTGCGATATTGACGAACCGCTTAGAAAAAAACTAAAAAAACATTTATTTTTATCGTTTGCAATATGTATGATATTAGGAATACTACAATACATAACTAGATATAATTTAAACACGCTAAATAACGAAAAATATCCTGGAATCCTAGGTAGAATAAACTCTACATTTTATATTGCAACTACACTAGACAAATACATAGTAATAATATTCCCATTAATAACTTATGAATTATTAAATGACAAAGATAACAAATACTATAAACTCCTTTTAATATTATCTATGCTAGGAATAACATTTACTTTTTCAAGAAGTGGAGGACTAATATATTTAGTATTATGCTTCATATTCTTTATAGTAACATTATTTAAAAAACAATTTAAAAATAGCATCTTAATCGTCTTAATAGTTACTTGCATGATATTAATACCAGGCGCAAAATACTCAGTACAATCAGCTTTAGATTATGCATATGAAACAGTACATTTACCTAAAGTTTTACGAGTTAACTTCCTAAAAATATTAGGTTCTGATATAGAACAAGTAGAACCAGGAAAATGTGCAGACGATGACTGTGTAGGAGATATTGAAGGCTCTAACTTCTTTAGAAAATATTATGAAAGTGTAGGAATAGCATTTATAAAAGAATATCCAATATTTGGTGTAGGAATTGGAAATGCAACATATTTATATGAAAATCAAAACGCTAAAGACTATTTAAAAAATGATAAAATAATAAGCGATAAATATCCTTATATGTATCCACATAACTGTTATATACAATTAACTGAAGAAACTGGAATAGTAGGAATAACTTTATTATTCACATTTATCTTATCACTAGCATTTATTAAACTAAAAAGAAGAAACATAAGAACAGACTTGTATGTAATACCTTTAATATTATTTGCACTTGCAATAGGTTGTATTACAGAAGGTTTATTCTATGCAAAGCAAGTTATATACTTATTTGGAATAAGTTATGCGCTGTATTGTAATTCTTATAACCTAAAAGAACTTAGCTCAATTGCAAAAGTAAATTCCAGTTTGAAAAAGTAATTTCCATAGTAATGATTTGTAAAAGTAGATTCTAGTTTTTATAATTTGAGGACGAAATTTATTTTTACAGTTCAGCCCTGAAAAAATTAAGAAAGTCCCAAATATTTAGGACTTTTTTTTGATATTCATACATGATATAATTTAATAAAGGTGAATTAATGAAAAAACATGTTAAAAGACAACTACTAAGAATGAAAGTCTATTTAATATTCGATGCATTTAAAAGAACAAAATATTTAGTTAAAAATAAAGTTTTCTATAGTGTTGGAAATAACTTCTTTTTTCAACCACGAAAAATTCCAAGTGAACCTAAACTTATAAAATTTGGAAACAATGTAACAGTAGCAAGTAATGTAACATTTATAACTCATGATATAGTTCATCAAATATTAAATAATTTAGAAATAGGCATCTGGTTTGAATATAATGTAGGACCAATATCAATTGGCAATAATGTATTTATTGGAAGTAATACAACCATACTACCTAATGTAAAGGTTGGAAACAATGTTGTGATAGGTGCTGGCAGCCTTATTACTAAAGATATACCAGATGGTAGTGTAGTCGCAGGAAACCCAGCTAAAATTATAACTACATTTGATAAATACCTAGAAAAAAGAATCGAACAAAACAAAAATATAATAAATAGTGATAATATAGATGAAATATGGACAAGATTTGAAAACAAAGAGGTGTAGTAAATGAATATATATGTAAATGGATACAACGTATTTATAATAGTTGCAGTTACATTTTTAGCATCAATAATATTTGTATTTATGTCACAAAAAATAGCTGAATATATAGGGGCTTTAGACATACCAAATCAAAGAAGTGCTCATAAAAAACCAACACCTTTGCTAGGAGGTATTGGAATATTCTTAGCATTTCTATTAGGCTATATGGTCTTTGGAGAAGAAAATACTTTAATGCTTTCTGTCCTAATGGCCTCATTCTTAATATTGTTGTTAGGAGTATTTGATGATATAAAACCTATTAAAGCTAGATACAAACTTGTAATGCATATCCTAGTTGCAACTATTGTAGTCTTCTATGGAGGTCTACAACTAACACACTTTGATCTCTTTGGATTCTCTCTTTATTTTGGCAGTTTTAGTCCTTATATAACTATGTTAATAATTGTGGGTATAATAAATGCAATTAATTTAATAGATGGTTTAGATGGATTATGTGCAGGAGTTTCTTCTATATATTTTCTAACAATTGGAGTAATAGCTTTAATACTTAATAATCATGGAGGTCTAGATATAATATTATCTTTTATAATGCTAGGTTCAACACTTGGATTTCTAATATTTAACTTTCCTCCAGCAAAAATATTTATGGGAGACACCGGTAGTACATTCTTAGGATTAATGATAAGCGTAATTATGCTTTTAGGCTTTAAAACTATAACATTAACTTCATTATTAATACCTTCAATACTTTTAATATTACCGATAACAGATACATTATTTGCAATAATAAGAAGAACAATAAACAAAAAACCTATTGGTGAAGCAGATAAAGAACATATTCATCATCAGCTATTGAAAAGATTAAGCACAAGAAAAACAGTTCTAGTTATTTATGGAGTAAACATATTATTTAGTATAATAACAATATTTTATGCACTAGGGAAAAGAGAAGAAATGGCAATCTTTTATATAATTTTATTATTCATAATACTATTCTTAATATTTAAAACAAATGTAATATTTAAAAAGGAGAAAAAATGAAAATATGTATACTAGGTGGAGGTGCATACGGACTAGCACTTGCAAGCATATTTAATAAAAATAAACATAATGTAATTGTATGGACTCACAGTAAAGAAGAAGAAAAAGAATTAGAAAAAACAAGAACAACTGACAAAATAAAAAATTATACTATCCCAAAATCTATATCAATAACTTCAAGCTTAAAAAGAGCAGTAAAAAATTCTACATTAGTAGTTATCGCAGTACCCGCACATGCTGTAAACGAAGTTTCAGAGAAACTAAGTGAACATATCACTAAAGATATGCATATATTAATCGCAACAAAAGGTATAGAAAATGACACATGTGCATTCTTAACAGATGTAGTAGAAAGATACATTAACACAAATAAAATTGCTGTAATATCAGGTCCATCATTTGCAAGTGACATAGTAAAAGAAATACCTATCGGTCTATCTCTTGCTACGACAAACTCTAGAACAAAAAACATGATAAAAGCACTGATAGAAAACGATAACGTTAAAACCCGTGATACATTAGATATAATAGGTGTTGAAATATGTGGGTCCATAAAAAATGTAATGGCAATTGCCTCTGGTATGTTAGAAGGAATGAAAGTAACAGATTCAACTAAAGCATTATTTTTAACAGAAGCATTAAATGATATAAAAGAACTAATAGAAGCACTAGGCGGAAACCGAAAAACTATTCTCTCTTTTGCAGGATTCGGTGATATATTAATGACTTGTACGAGTACTAATAGCAGAAACTTTACTTATGGTAAACTTATTGGAGAAGGTAAAATAAAAGAAGCAGAAAAATATGCAAATAATACAACTGTTGAAGGATTATATACTTTAAAATCTATAAAAGAATTAATAAAAAGAGAAAAAGTAAAAATGCCTATAGTAGATTTAATAAGCGATATTATATGTAATAACAAAAATAAAGAAGAAATGTTAAGCTTTTTAATTGAAAAAAAATAACTATCAAAGAGACCTCTGTAATCAGTTGTCTTTTTTTCTTTTTATAGTATAATAATCTTAGTTAAACCTTGAGGTAAAAAGAATGAAAGATAAAAATAAAAATTTAAAAAAACTTGAGTTGATTTTATCAATAATAATATTAATAATAGCAAATATCATATTCTGTATTAGTTATTATATAATAACTATTTTGAAAGAAGTAAATTTCTATGAACTACTTTACTATTTTTCTAATGATACAAGTGGAACAGGTCCAAGCATAATAATAGATGGAATAAAATCTTGCTTTTTTGTATTTATACTATTAATGATACTACTTATATTTCCTATATCAAAAATAAATAATACTAATATATATGTAAAACTTAAAAATAAAAAGAAAACAATTTACCCAACAATATTTAACAAATACAAATTATTATATTCACTAATTATTTTAGCTTTAAGTATAATAGTTATTGGTAAAACTATTAACTTTGATGAGTATTATGAAAACAGCAGAAAAAGTACATATATTTATGAAAAATATTATGTAGACACTAACAAGACTAAAATAGAATTTCCAAATAAAAAAAGAAACTTAATATTACTTTACTTAGAAAGTATGGAAAGTTCATTAGTATCCAAAGAAAATGGAGGAGCTTTTGAAAAATCCATAATTCCTGAACTAGAAACACTTGCTCTAGAAAATTTAAATTTCTCTAACACAAATAAAATAGGAGGAGCCTATAATCTTAGTTTAACAAGTTGGACTATGGCTTCAACTGTAGCAACTACTACAGGAACTCCAATTTATACAAAAAAGAATAAAGGAAGCAAAAACGAAAATAAATTCATGCCAAACATAAATGCTCTAGGAGACGTTCTAAAAGAAAATGGTTATAATCTAGAAATAATACAAGGTTCAGACATTAATTTTTCTGGAGTAGACGAATACTACAAAACTCATGGTAATTATAAAATGTTTGACCTTAACACTGCAAAAGAAAAAGGATACATAAGTGAAAACTATTATAAATGGTGGGGATATGAAGACTCTAAACTATTCGAATACTCTAAAAAAGAAATAGAAGAACTAGCAAGTAAAGATGAACCATTTGCAATATCAATATTTACTATGGATACACATTTTAAAGATGGCTATTTAGATGAATCATGTCCTGTAAAATATGATAATAAACTATCTAATGTTTATGCTTGCTCATCATATATGATTAATGAATTCATGAGTTGGCTCAAGATACAAGACTTTTATGAAAATACAACAATAGTAGTAATAGGCGATCACCTAACCATGCAAAATGAATATTATAATGACTATCCAGACTACAATAGAACTATCTATAATGCATTTATAAATTCTGTAAATGATACTACAAATAATAAAAATAGAGAATTTTCATCTCTAGACTTATACCCAACAATATTATCAAGCATAGGAGCAAAAATAGAAGGAAATAAATTAGGCTTTGGAGTTAATCTATTCTCAGATGAAAAGACAATGATTGAAATTTTAGGAAAAGAAATATTTGACACAGAATTACTAAAATACTCTAAATATTATAAAGAGCAAATACTAAAAGATGTTTTACTTGACACATTAGGCCATGAATAAGTAAATGAATATAAAGAAAACCAAATTGTGAAAAAAATGTGATATAATAAAAAAGAAAGCGGTGAAGTATGAAAATAATAGGTGTATATAGAAAATGTGATTTTGTAACTATGTTAGGAACTTGCTTTGCAGTAACAGGAATAATATTTGCATATAATTTAAAAACAACATTTGCAGTATTTTGTTTGATATTCGCAGCTATATGCGATGCATTTGATGGAGTTGTAGCAAGAAGATTCAGAGGATTAAAAGACCAAGAAATATATGGCATAGAACTAGATTCTTTAAGTGATGCAATTAGCTTTGGAGTTCTTCCTATGATGATAGTATTAAACCTAACTATTCATAATATTTATACCTATGCTATTAGTATATTCTTTGTATTATGTGGAGTAATCAGATTAGCTTACTTTAACATGATAACAACAACTAAAAAAAGTAATGGTAAAGAATTTATAGGACTACCTATAACTGCAAGTGCTATAATAATACCTACTATATATTTCTTATCATTTCTTATAAAAGCAAAATACAAAGTAATACTTTTCCCTGTAACTTTATTAATAACAGGAATACTATTTGTATTTCCATTTAAATTAAGAAAACCAACTGGAAGAGAAAAAGCAATATTAAGCGCTTTAGGTTTAATTGGAATTATAATTGCAATAATAAAAATATATTCTTAAAAGAGTATATTTTTATATTATAAGAAATAGGTGAATAAATGAAAACAAGTGATTTAGTAAGTATAATAATACCTGTACATAATAGTGAAAAATATTTAGATAAATGTCTAAACAGTATAATAAACCAAACCTACAAAAATATAGAAATAATCACTATAGAAAATGGAAGCACAGATAAAAGTCTAGAAATCTTAAAAAGCTTCGAACCAAAAATAAAAGTAATAACTCTCAATGAATCGGGCATAAGCCCAGCTAGAAATAAAGGAATTGAACTCTCTACTGGAAAATACATAGCATTTCTAGATAGTGATGATACTGTTGAAAATACTTTTATAGAAGATCTTATAAATAACTTAAAAGAAAATCAAAGTGATTTAAGTATATGTAACATAAATGAAATACATGAAGAAACTAACAAAACTATATTAAGAAATGAATACCCACAAAATAATATCACCAAAGAAATAGCACTAAATAATTTAGAAAAATTTAACTATGCAGTATGGAATAAATTATACAAAAGAGAATTAATAGTAAATAATAATATAAAATTCCCAAACCTAAAATACGAAGATGTACCATTTACACTAGCATACTTATCAATATGTAATAAAATATCAAAAGTAAATAAATACTTATATAATTATTTAATACATAAACAAAGTGAACAAACCACAGTAAATAACAAAGTATTTGATATAATAGAAATAATGAATATATGTAAGAATTATGCCACAAAAGAAAATCTAGAAGATTTATATGTATATTCTTTAACAACATATGCATTAAAAATGAGATATGTAAAAGATAAAAATCTAAGAAAATCTTTTATAGATAAATCATATGAAGAATTAAATAAAACGTATAAAAACTGGAGAAATTCTCATTATATTAAAACAAGAAACATAATTAAAAGAATAATACAAAAACATAAAATATTAGTTAAAATATACACTACACTTTATCCAAAAGACTAATATATGTTATAATTAAAACAATGAGGTGTGAATATGAGATTCATAAAAGATATTTTAAATAACTTTAAAAGATATTGGTTTTTAATAACACAATTAATCGCAAGAGATTTTAAAGTAAAATATAAAAGATCTGTTTTAGGTATACTTTGGAGTTTACTAAACCCTATATTAACAATGACAGTTATGACAATAGTCTTTAGCCAAATGTTTAAATTTAACGTTCCTGGAGTAAATTATATTGTGTATGTAATGACTGGTATAATAATGTTTAACTATTTTAGTGGAGCTTCAACAGGCGCTATGTCATCTGTAGTCCAAAACTTTACTTTAATTAATAAAGTATATATACCTAAATACATTTTTCCAATATCAAAATGCTTATTTATAGGAATAGATTTTACACTAACTCTGATTCCTTGGTTAGCAATAATATTATTATCTTATTTTGGTCTAGGAACTTATACATGTAACTTTAATATTTATTATATACTCTTACCATATATATTTCTATGTATGTTCTTATTCACTGTAGGAATGGGCCTATTATTATCTTGTATATCAGTATTCTTAAGAGATATATTTCATATTTATGGAATAGTACTAACTCTTTGGAATTACTTAACACCTGTATTCTATAGTACAGAAATATTACCAGGAACACTACAAAAAATTATGAAATTTAATCCACTTTATAGATTTATAGAAGCAGCTAGAAGTATAGTCTTATATGGACAAGCACCAACAATAAGTTCTCTTGTAATAATTGGTCTTATGGGCTTAACAATGTTATTACTAGGTGCTGTGGTATTTAAAAAGAAACAAGATAAATTTATATATTATATTTAAGAGGAGGTAAAAATGATAACTGTAGAAAATGTATCAATGAAATTCAACTTAGGAATAGAAAAAGACTTCTCTATGAAACAAGCATTCATAAATATGCTTCTAAGAAAAAAAACAAATAAAGAATCTTTCTGGGCATTAAAAAATATAAACTTTCACATAGATAAAGGGGAAGTAATTGGACTTATCGGAAGTAACGGAGCAGGAAAATCAACATTATTAAAAGTAGTAAGCGGAGTAATGAAACCAACATCAGGTAAAGTTACAATAAATGGTGTTATCTCTCCAATGATAGAATTAGGCGCAGGATTTGATCAAGAACTTACTGCAAGAGAAAATATATATTTAAATGGTGCTATCTTAGGATACTCTAAATCCTTCTTAGATGAAAAATTTGAAAGTATTGTAGAATTTTCTGAACTAAGAGATTTTCTAGATGTTCCAGTAAAAAATTTCTCATCTGGTATGACAGCAAAACTAGCATTCTCAATTGCAACTATTGTAAACCCAGAAATACTTATAGTAGATGAAATTCTATCTGTAGGAGATATTAAATTCCAAGAAAAAAGTAAAAACAAAATGATGGAAATGATAAAAGGTGGAACAACAGTATTATATGTTTCCCATTCATTAGAATCTATAAAAGAACTTTGTACAAAAGTAATTTGGTTAGAACATGGCCAAATAGTAAAAATAGGTGATGTAAAAAAAATATGTGATGAATACTACAAGGAACAAATGAAGTAGGAGTAAAATGAAAAAAATACTAAAGTTATATAAAAAATATGAAGAAATAATAAACTATTTAATAGTAGGTGTCTTAACTACAATAGTAAGCATAGCTACAAAATGGGCTCTATTATTTACTGTACTAGATGCTAAAAGTGCAATAGAATTACAAATAGCTGTAATTATATCTTGGATAGTAGCTGTTTCATTTGCATATATTACTAATAGAATATTCGTATTTAAAAGTAAAAGTAAACAAATATTAAAAGAAATAATAAGTTTCTTTGGAGCTAGAATATTAACACTTCTAATGGAAATGCTTATCATGTGGTTCTTTGTAACACTATTAAAGCTAAACTCAGACACTTGGGTTCTTATATGGACATTTGTAGTACAAGTATTAGTAACTATATTTAATTATATATTTAGTAAAATATTTGTATTTAAAAACAAAAACAAATGAATAAACTTCCCACAATAACACAAACTATAACTATAACAGTTATGGTTTTTAATTGGATGAATAAA
>CANSAJ010000009.1 GCA_947644695.1 uncultured Bacillota bacterium
ACAGGAGTATCACCAAATAGTGGATATGTATTGGATAATGAGAATATGACATGTAATAAAGGAGCAAGTATAACACTAAGCGGAACAACAGCAACAGTAAGTAATATAAATAGTAGTCAGACATGCACAATACCATCATTAATTGCTCCATTATTAAAAGATCAAATATTAGCAGATCATCCAACAAGACCAGGGTCAAGACCAAATTTAAATAGTGGAGTATTTACAGATAGTAATACAGGTACATTATACACAGCAAGTGGAAATTTAACAGAAGGAGGGAGTACAGTATATTATTTCTCAGGGAATGCACAAGATAACTGGATTCAGTTTGCAGGCCTTTATTGGAGAATAATTAGAATAAATGAAGATGGAAGTGTGCGTCTATTATATGTAGGTTCAGATAAGAATACAGAGGCTGGGTATATAGGAACAAGTGCATATAATAATTTAAAAAATAGTCCAAAGTATGTAGGGTATATGTATGGGTCAAGTGGAAGTGTAGCAAAGAATAGAGAAAATACAACGAATTCTACAATTAAAGGGGTAATAGATACATGGTATGATAATACAATAAAGCCAAGTTATAATGGATATGTAAGTAAGACAGCTATTTATTGCAACGATCGAGCAAGTGAAAGTTATAGTACGTCATCTACTTTTGCTTATGCAACATACAGGAGACTTTATAATTCACAAGCACCATCATATAAATGTGGAAATGACAAAAATAGTAATTTATATACAGGAACAAATGGAGCAAGTGATTTGGATAAATTTACAGCAAGTACAAATATAGGGAATGGAAAGTTAACAAATCCAGTAGCATTAATGACAGCAGATGAACTAACGTTTGCTGGAGGGAAGTATGGTACAAAAGCACCAACATATTATTATTACAATGCCGCTGGAGGAAGTGTAACTGGAGATATTTGGTGGTGGACGATGAGCCCGTCTGACTTCTGGACTAATAATACCACTAGTTTCTCTAGGATATTTGCTGTGGCTAATTCAACCATGCCTGGCTACTTTGGCTATTTAGACCTCGACGGCGCTACTAAGGGGGTACGTCCAGTAGTTTCTCTGAAATCTTGCGTTCTGACATCTTCTGGAAACGGTACAAGCGCAAACCCATATAAAGTAGAAATCAATAGTACATGTAGTAGTGCTGAAAATTAGACGAGTCGACACCCTGCGTAGACATGCATGAAATGCTTGACTAAGTAGGTAACGGCTGTGCTTGCAAAATAAGGTACAAAATAAAAAGTGATAAAAAGAGAGGTAATAATGAAAAAAGAAGTACTATATAATTTAGAAAAAATACGAAATGAAGAAAGTGTAATTCTAGTAAGAAATGGTGCCTTCTATAAAACATTTAGTAATGATGCTATCATACTCTGGTACTTCTTTAAATATAATGTCATAAATGGAACTTCATCATTTCCTAAAAGTAGACTAGATTCAGTAATAACTACACTAAATAAATATAATCTTAATGTAATAATTATAAACTCAAAAGACTCAAAACAAGAATATAAAGTTACCTCTAAAAATAAATATAAAGAACATTTAAAAGAAGCAGTAGAATCATATCAATTTGTAAGAAAAATAGACGAACTAAAAATAATACTAGAATTAAAACTAAAAAACAGACTACTTGACTTTAGTGAAGTAGAAAAATTCTTAAAAATATAACAAATTTTATACAAGAACAACTCGTTTGTTCTTGTTTATCATATATTTAATATGATATAATACACTTGGATTTAAGGGAGGTGCATGAAATGGCTAAAAAAGAAAACCGTGAAGGTATAGCATTACAATGTACTGTTTGTAAAGAAATAAACTACCTTACTAGTAAGAATAAAAAGAATACTGAAGGTAAATTAGAAATTAAAAAACATTGTACTAGATGTAATAAAACAACAATACATAAAGAAAGAAAGGCTGATTAATTGTGATAAACGTAAATGATTTAAAAAATGGAATGACTATCAACTATGAAGGAAATGTATATCAAGTAGTAGAATTCCAACATGTTAAACCAGGAAAAGGCAGTGCTTTTGTAAGAACTAAACTTAAAAATTTAAAAACTAATACAACACAAGAAATAACATTCAATGCAGGAATAAAAATAGAAAAAGCTACAGTAGAAAAGAAAGCTCTTTCTTATCTTTATAATCAAGGAGATAATTATGTGTTCATGGATAATGATTCATATGAACAATTAGAACTTCATAAAACAAAATTAGAAGATTATATTAAATTCTTAAAAGAAGGATTAGTAGTTGAAATAATGAGCTATGAAGGAGAAGTAATTGGTATATCTCTTCCTGAAAAAATAAGTTATGTAGTTACTGAAACTGAACAAGCTGTAAAAGGTAACACAACAAGTGGAGCACAAAAAGACGCCACTATTGAAACTGGATACACTTTAAAAGTTCCACTATTCATATCTGAAGGAGAAGAAATAATAATTACTACAAGTGATGGTAAATACTCAAGTAGAGCTTAATATATTTAAGGTTAGCTATAAAAGTTAATCTTTTTTTGTTATAAAAAAAACAAACCCACATATATTTTATCAGATGGAGGATTATTATGATAAATAAACAAAGTATGTGGTTTTTAACACTTCTTAGTCTTGTACTAGTACTAGGAGTATACTATGTAACCATGCCTAATGATTTATTAAGTAGTAAAATTGAAGGGAGTGAAATAAACGAAAAAGCAAATGTCACAGTAACAGAAGGAGATGTTTTAATCGCTATGCGAGCTAACCGTGACGAAAAAGTAGCTTTAGAGATAGAAGAATTACAAAAAGTTCTAACAAGTGAAACAGCAACTTCAGAAGAAAAAAACACTGCATTTGAAGAACTAAAAGTATTAAATTTAAACATTGGTAAAGAAGAAACACTAGAAGAAAAAATAGAAGAAAAATTTGGAATTAAAAGCTATATCGAAATAAGCAAAGACAATATAAAAGTAGTAATAAACTCCAAAGAACATGATGCTTCACTAGCTAATAATATAATGAGAAGCATTCAAGAAGAATATAAAGAAAAAATGTACATAACAGTACAATTTGAATAAATTACTAATTATACATCACCTTATTGCTAAAAGTTCATAAAATATCTTAGTAAGTGTATTAAACTAAGTTAGGTGGTGTATATGAATAAGTATATTTTAACTGAAAGAGAAAAAGAAGTATTCTTACTATTAGTGAAAAATAAAACAACAAAAGAAATTGCATCAATTCTTTCTATAAGCGAAAAAACAGTAAGAAATCACATATCTAATGCAATGCAAAAATTAGAAGTAGAATCTCGAACTGCCGCAGTGGTCGAGCTTTTAAAAATGGGAGAAATATCTTTATAAAAGCTTATAGAAATAAAAACTTTAGTAAAAAGCTAAAGTTTTTTTAAGCATTTTTTTTATTTAAATACATATATTTAAACGAGGGTAGGTGCTTATGCTAAAAAAATTAGGAATTAGAAAAATAGCCGTAACTACAAGTGCTTTATTCGTAATCGGACTCCTATATTTATTTCCAACTAGTAATGATCTAGAACTTAATACTAAAATATCTTACGTTGATGAAAATTCATACAGTCCAGTTTATCTTATAGATTCATATAATTATGTAAGTCAAGTCAGTGTAATAATAAAAGAAACAGAAACTGAAAAAAAACTTAAAGAAAAACTAGAACTTATGATAGAAAACACTAATGTTAAAGATAAAATCCCTAAAGGATTTAAAGGTATAATACCAGAAAACACAAAAATAAATTCACTTAAAGTAGAGAATGATACATGTACTGTAGACTTTTCTAAAGAATTTCTAAGTGTAAGTGTAACAGAAGAAGAAAAACTTATAGAAGCTATAGTTTTCACGCTAACAACAGATAAAGAAATAAAAAAAGTAATTCTAAAAGTTGATGGAAAAGTACTAGATAGACTTCCTATATCAAATAAACTTCTTCCAAGTGTTCTAGATAGAACATATGGCATAAATAAAGATTATGATATAAATAGTTTATATGGACTAACTAAAACAACAATATTTTACACAAGTAAAATGGATGATTATACATATTATGTACCAGTTACAAAAATAAATAACGATTCCAATGAAAAGATAACCGTTATAGTTAATGAATTAAAAAGTAGTTTATTATATCAAAGTAATTTAAGTAGCTATCTAAGCAGTAATGCAGAACTTAAAAAATATGAAATGCTGAGCGATGTAATGAATTTAACTTTCAATGATAAAATATTTGATTCAATATATGATCAAAACATTCTAGAAGAAGTCGCATATACTATTGGTATGAGTGTCCTAGAGAATTATGATGTAGAAAGTGTTGTATTCTATGTAGATGATAAAGAAATATTAGTTTTCGACTAAAATAAAAAACTCTTATATATTAAGAGTTAAAATCATAAGTGGCGACTCCGAGACGATTCGAACGTCCGACCGACGGCTTAGAAGGCCGTTGCTCTATCCAGCTGAGCTACGGAGTCAAGCTAATCACAAAACCAATTATACACTAAAGATATAAAATATTCAAGTACCATTTAAAAAATATTTATCTATAGTAAGAGACCTCATAAAGGAAGGATAAATATGAGGAAACCTTTTAAATTAATAATATTAGGTAGTGATGATAATGCATATGGAATATCTAGAAGCTATTATGATAAATATGGTGAAAAACCTTTATTATTATGTGGAAGACGTCTCCCACCAACAGAACACAGCAAAATATTAGAAATAAAACTCATAAAAGACTTTGATATTGAGAGTATTTGCATTAAAGAAATTGTATCATTAGGTAAATTATTAAAAGAAAAATATGAAAAATTGGTACTAATACCATGTTCAGACTGGTATATGCAAGTATGTACAAAACACAAAAGTGAGTTAGAAAACATATATGAAAATAAATTTAACGATTATAATTTATTAAAAAGCTTTATTACAAAAGATAAATTTTATGAATTATGTGAAAAATATAATTTAAAATATCCAAATACTATAATATGTAAACTAAATGAAAGAACTTCTATTCATAATAAAATAAAATTTAAATATCCAATCATATTAAAACCTAATAACTCAAATTCTAGTGAATATTTACATGCTGAATTTTCGGGTAAAAAGAAAGTATTTTTATTAAAAAATGAAGAAGAATTAAAAGAGACTATAAATAATATAAATACATCCATATATAAAGATAATTTAATCATACAAGAATTTATTGAAGGAGATGACACAAATAACGTAGTTATAAACTGTTATAGTAATAGCAAAGGTAAAGTAGTCGCTGCTTCTTTAGGAAGGGCTATATTAGAAGAATATCATCCAACTGTACTTGGAAACTATGCAGCAATTATCTCTGTTCCAGGATATAATAAAATATTTAATAATATTATTAAGTTTCTAGAAAGTATAAAATACAAAGGATTCTCTAATTTTGATTTAAAATATGACATTAAACGAAAAGAGTATTATTTATTTGAAATAAATTATAGGCAAGGTAGAAGCTCATTTTTCGTTAATGCTGGTGGAATATCTCTAGCAGAATTATTTATAGATGATTTAATTTACAAAAAGAATCCTTCAAGAATAAAATATATGGATACTAAAGTTTTGTGGTTAAACATACCTGAATATATTGTTAAAAAATATGTAAAGAATGAAGAAGTAAACAAAGAAGTAAAAGAATTAATAAATAACAAAAAAGTAGTACATACATTAAAATATAAAAATGACCTGAATATTAAAAGAAAAATGATAATAGATAAAATATATATATCTAAAGTAAAACAATATAAAGACTATTTTATAGAGAAATAACTCAAATGTTATTTCTTTTTACATATGTTAAATGTAAAGAAAAATGTAAAATAAAAATAAAAAGCATTTTGGTATATTAAAAGAGTATAAGTAATTAGGAGGACAAAATGAGAAAAAAATTTGTGGTTTTACAAGAAGATAAATGTGACTGTGCAGCAGCTTGTTTATTATCTATAATTAAATACTATGATGGATATATTAATATAGAAACAATTAGAAAAATTATAGATACTTCCAAAAATGGAACAAATGCTTATGACTTAATAAAAGGTAGCAAAGAAATTGGCTTTGATTCTTATGGTAAAAAAGTAAGTTTTACTGAAATAGAAAAAGAAGAAAAATTCTTTCCAGTAATCGCACATGTTAAAAGAAATAATATGTATCACTTCATAGTTATATATAATATTAATCCTCAAAAACAAATATTAGAAATCTTAGATCCTGCAATTGGATATATAAAAGAAACCTATAAAGATTTTGAAAAAAATTATCTAGGTACTCTAATCTACTTTTCTAAAATTAAAGATTTACCAAAATATAAAGAAAAGAATGAACTACTTAGAATACTTATAAAGTCTTTATTAAAAGATAAGAAAAAAATCATATTACTTTCTTTAATATCTCTTGTAACATTTATTTTTAGTTTATTAGATTCATACTATTATAAAATAATAATAGATAACAGTATTACTACAGAAGAACTATGCTATAAAATTTCATTGATATTTATAAGTTTTATAATAATTAAAAATTTATTTATATATTTAAGAAATAAATTATCTATTAAAATAAATTATGATATAGAAACTATGATAAATAAAGAAACACTTAAAAGATTATTTTGTCTTCCTTACAGCTACTACAAAAACAAATCTACTGGAGAAATAATAAGTCGTTTAAATGATTTAGATACTTTAAGAGATTTATTATCAAATTTATTATTGAATACATTTGTGGATATTTTATTAATAATTATTTCTTTTATCTTAATGTTCATATTAAATAAAAAATTAACCTCGATTGCAATATTAATATTATTAGTTTATATAATTATAGTAAAAATATATAAAGATAAATTTAACAGAAATATAAAACTAATACAAGAAAGTAAAGGAAAATATCATCAAGATCTAATTGAAAATATAGAAGGAATGGAAAGTATAAATAATTTAAATATTAAAAATAATAAGATTGCAAAATTACACGAAACTTATAAATTTATAAGTATTCAAAATAAAAATTTCGATTTTACCTTAAATCGTCAACACTTTTTAAAAGATAACGTATATGATATTGGATTAATTATACTAGTAACTTCTGGCTTTCTAATGGTAATAAATAAAAATTTATCGCTAGGTAACCTAATGTTAATCTACATGATTGTAAACTACTTTCTAACTATAATAAGAACATTATTAGATAAAGATATAGAAATCTCTTATGCATTTAAAAATCTTAATAAAGTAAATAACTTTCTAAGTGAAGAAACACTAAAAGATTCTAAAAATTTTATATTAAAAGGAAATATAAAAATAGAAAATATTTACTTTGAATATAGTAAAGACTCTAAAAAACTGATAATAAAAAATCTAATTATAAAAGAAAATGATAAAGTATTAATAACCGGCTCAAGTGGAAGTGGAAAAAGCACTCTTATAAAAATAATACTTAAATATCTTAATAATTATAAAGGAACAATAGAGATAAATGGAAAAGATCTAAAAACATTAAACGAAGAAACGATAAGAGAATCATTTACATATATAGGACAAAATGAAAAACTATTTACAGACACATTTAAAAATAACATATTATTAGATAGAAATATCAAATATAGTGATTATGAAAAAGTCATAAAAATATGTGAACTAGATAATCTAAAAAACACTAGAAAATTTAAAGATGATTTCTTAATTGAAGAAGGCGGATTTAATATAAGTGGTGGCGAAAGACAGAGAATAGTTCTTGCACGAGCTTTACTTAAAGAATCTAATTATATCTTTATAGACGAGGCACTAAGTGAAGTAAACTTAAAACTAGAAAAGAAAATAATAAATAATATACTAAATTACTACAAAGACAAAACTATTATTTATATCTCGCATAAAGAAAAAGTAAAAGAATTATTTTCAAAAATATATAACATAGAAAGGAGAAGTTATGAACGATACTGAACTAAAAGAAGTAGTAGGCGGCGCTTCATGGGGAATCTGGGCAGCTATAGGCGGAGTAGTAAGCTTTGTACTAGGTTTCTTTGAAGGACTAGCAAATCCAGTAAGATGTGGAAGATAATTAAGAAAGGAAAATAAAAATATGGAAATAACAAAAGAAGAATTAACAAATATTTATGGAGGAATAAGCTTCTCGGCTACAGTTTTAAATGCAATAACTAAAGCTATATCAACTGTATATGATATTGGAAGAAGAATAGGTTCATCTATAAATAGACTAAGAAATGGAAATGTATGCTAAATTTAAGGAAGTGAAAACTTCCTTTTAAAATGCACCAAAATAATAATAATTTTAAAAATTGGCATAAAAATAAAACTGAAAATTGAGCACAAATTTGATATTGAATTTTAAAAATGCCAATATGAAAAAATGCAAAAAATTATTGAAATAATAATAAATATTTAGTAAAATGAAACTAATGAAGGTGACTTCATAAAAAAAGGAAGACATTTAGATAACTAAATGTCAATCCCTAAATGGATTGACATCCATCAATGGATGTCTTTTAAAATAGCTATTAAAATAATAACTAGTGTTAAAATAATACAAATGTAATTCATAACACGTAATATGAATGTTTTACACTTCATTAAGTCACACTCCTTTCTGTACACAAATATGTTCAAGATACACGAGTATGACTGACACATAGTTACTAATGTCTTCCTAACTTAAATTTATCACATATAAAAATATATGTCAAAGAGCATAAAAACTTAAAATTAAGCACGAATTTGATATTGAATTTTGAAAATTGACTTGATATCAAAATCAAAAAATAGTTGATTTTTACTCCAGTTAGTCGTATAATTAACTAGTAAGTTTTATCTTGGTTTAAGAAGTCTCCGCTCTTAGACTATGATATAACGGTTTGAAAGAAAGGAGAATTTAAAATGGCTTTAACAAAAGAGAGAAAAAGTGAATTAGTTAAAGAATATGGAAGAGGACAAAATGACACAGGTTGTGTTGAAGTTCAAGTTGCAATACTTACTGAAGAGATAGCAGAATTAACAGAACATTTAAAAGAACACATACATGACTTCCATTCAAAAAGAGGACTTTTACAAAAAGTAGGTAAAAGAAGAAGTTTACTAGATTATTTAAAACGTACAGATGTTATTAGATATCGTGAACTTATAAATAAATTAGGTATAAGAAAGTAGGCACTTATTTTAAGTGTCTCTTTTTAATTCAAAGAAATGAGGAAACTATGAAAAAAGTATATGAGTATGAATTTTTAGGAAAAAAATTAGTAATTGAAACAGGTGAATTAGCTCGTCAAGCTTCAGGTGCAGTTTTAGTAAGATATGAAGATACAGTAATACTATCAACTGCAGTAATGAGTAATAATGTAAGTACAGCTGACTTTTTCCCGCTTACAATATTATATCAAGAAAAACTATATTCAGTTGGAAAAATTCCAGGAGGATTTATAAAAAGAGAAGGTAGACCAAGTGATGCAGCAACGCTAACTGCAAGAGTTATTGATAGACCTATCCGTCCAATGTTTGATGAAAATTTTAGAAACGAAGTACAAGTAGTAAATACAGTTTTAAGTGTAGATAATGACTATACTCCAGAAATGACAGCACTATTTGGGACAAGCCTTGCACTAGGAATATCTAACATTCCATTCGATGGTCCAGTTAGTGGTGTAATAGTAGGAAAAATAGATGGAGAATTAAAAATAAATCCTACTGTAGAAGAAATGGAAAGAAGCACAATTAATCTTACAGTCGCAGGAACAAAAGAAGCAATAAATATGGTTGAAGCAGGCGCATTAGAAGTTAGCGAAGAAGAAATGTTAGAAGCTTTAATGTTTGGACATGCTCACATAAAAGAATTATGCGCTATACAAGAAGACATAATTGAAGAAATAGGTACTGAAAAAATAGAAGTAGAGCTTGCTAAATTAGATGACAATATAATTGCCGAAGTAGAACGTGACATAAAAGAAGAAATGCTAAAGGCTATCCAAATAGAAGATAAAATAGAAAAATATAATAGAATAGACGAGCTAAAAGAAATCGCACTAAATTCATATGAAGAAAGGCATAAAGACAGTGAGACTTTATCTGAAGAATTAAAGCAAGTAAAGAAAATAGCTGATAATATAGAAGCTAGTGAAGTAAGAAGATTAATAACAGAAGAAAAAATCAGGCCAGATGGAAGAAAAATGACAGAAATAAGACCTCTTAGCGCAGACATAGATTTACTACCTAGAACCCATGGAAGTGCTTTATTTACAAGAGGACAAACTCAAGCTTTAGCAGTTACAACATTAGGAGCTATAGGAGAACATCAAATATTAGATGGTCTTGGAATAGAGGATGCAAAAAGATTTATGTTTCATTATAATTTTCCAGCATTCAGCGTAGGAGAAACAGGAAGATATGGAGCACCAGGAAGAAGAGAAATAGGGCATGGAGCATTAGCAGAAAGAGCACTTTTACAAGTAATGCCTTCTGAAGAAGAATTTCCTTACACTGTTAGAGTTGTCAGCGAAGTATTAGAAAGTAATGGTTCAAGTAGTCAAGCAAGTATATGTGCAGGATGTATGAGTCTAATGACTGCAGGTGTACCTATTAAAGCACCAGTAGCAGGAATTGCCATGGGCCTAATAACTAAAGATGATAAATATACAATACTAACAGATATACAAGGATTAGAAGATCACATGGGAGATATGGATTTTAAAGTCGCTGGTACAAGAAAAGGAATAACAGCTTTACAAATGGACATTAAAATAAAAGGAATAACAGAAAATATTTTAAAAGAAAGCCTAGCGCAAGCAGGTATAGCTAGACTTGAAATATTAGACCTAATGGAAAGCACAATAAAAACTCCTAGAAATGAACTTAGTCCATACGCACCAAAAATAAAAATGATGAACATAGATCCAGAAAAAATAAAAGATGTAATCGGACGTGGTGGAGAAATGATAACTAAGATTATATTAGAAAGCTCTAATGTCACAACAGTTAATCATAAAGACGCAGTAAAAATAGATATAGAAGACGATGGAAGAATAATTGCCTATCATACAGATTACAGTATTATAGATAAAGCTTTAAAAATGATTGAAGAAATTGTCAAAGAAGTTGTAATAGGCGAAATATATACAGGTTTAGTTACTAAAGTAGAAGACTTTGGATGTTTTGTAGAACTATGGCCTGGATGTGAAGGATTAGTACATGTAAGTCAGCTAGATACTAAAAGAGTAAATAAACCGAGCGATTTAGTCAAAGCAGGCGATGAAATAGTCGTTAAAGCAACAGGTTATGATAAACGCGGAAAATTAAATTTATCTAGAAAAGAAGTACTTACTAAGAAAGAAGAAGAAAAAGAAAATTAATTTTAATAAATAAAAAGGAGTACAAATGCAAAACAAAGATTTAATTTACGATTTAGAAAGATACACTATGATAGGAAGAATGCATGCATTAAATAATATAGAAAGTAAAGCTTTAAAAATCTTCAAAAGACTACAATTAGTTTTACAAAAAGAAGATATATTAAGAATTTTAACCTGTTATTTAACAGGTTATAAAATAGGTGCAGTTGAAAGATCGTTAAAAGATATAGATTTAGAGATGTATTTTGATGAAGAAACAAGGTCTTTGAAAGAAATAAATAGTCAAACTAAAATGCCATTTGAGAAAGAATACTTTTCATTAATTAGCTATGCAGAAAAAGAAGCAAAAGCACTTTTAAAAATTTGTTAAAGGAGATATATATGCTAAATATAGTATTATACGAACCAGAAATACCAGCTAACACTGGAAATATAATGAGAACTTGTGTTGCTACTGGAACAAAATTACATTTAATTAAACCTTTAGGTTTTAGTTTAGAAGAAAAATACATAAAAAGATGTGGAGCTGGATACATAGATAAATGTAACTACACTTTATATGAAAATATTGATGAATTTTTTAAAAAAAACAAAGGTACATATTACTTTCTAACAAGATATGGTCACAAACCTCATTCAAATTTTAATTATAGTAAAAAAGAAGAAAATATTTTCTTCATATTTGGTAAAGAATCTACAGGAATCCCATTTGAAATTTTAAAACCTTATATTAATAACTGCATTAGAATTCCAATGACTGAAGATGTACGAGCTTTAAACGTATCAAACACAGTTGCAATAACCATATATGAAGCACTAAGACAACAAAATTATAATGATTTATTATTTGACGAGCCCCATAAAGATAAAGACATAATAATAAATAGTTAAACAAAAAATTCGGTTGAGATATACCGAATTTTAATTTTCTTCAAAAAACTTATCAAGTGGCACTTCTAAAACCGTAGCTATTCTCCATAATGTTTCTACAGAAAATCCACGTCTGCCTTGTTCGCTCTCAATTCGTCTAATAAACTCAAAACTTCTATCTGTATATAAAGCAAGCTGTTCTTGAGTATATCCTTTTTCTTTTCTGAACTTCCTAATATTAAGAGCAATAATTTTCTTGATGTCTTTATTAAAATTATACTCCTTATATTCATATGCCATAACGTTCACCATCCTAATTTTCTCATAAAAAGCAGAAAATTAATGTAGTCAGGTTATACCACTCCGGTGGTTTTTAGTCATTTATAGTAATACTTTTAATACTCTCACATATATTTTTAATGTAACATAAAGGAGTGGAAAAATGGATAAAAAAGATTTATTAAAGAGTATCAGCACTAAAGGTAACGGTGAAATATATCTTGGAGTAGTAGGAGCAGTACGTACCGGAAAAAGTACTTTTATAAAAAAAGTAATTGAGAATTTAGTAGTACCAAACATTGAAGATGAGTATGAAAAAAGAAGATGTTTAGACGAAATACCTCAAACAGCACAAGGTAAACAAATAATGACAATTGAACCTAAATTCGTACCATCTAGCGGAGCAAAAATTAAAATAGACGAATTCACTACAAACATTAAACTAATCGATTGTGTAGGCTACATAACTCCGGAATGCAAAGGATATAAAGATGAAAGTGGAAATCCACGAATGATAAAAACTCCTTGGTTCACGGAAGAACTTGCTTTTGAAAGTGCAGCAGAAATAGGAACAGAAAAAGTAATTAAAGATCATAGTACAATAGGCATAGTAATAACAACTGATGGTTCTATTGGTGAAATGTCTAGAAGTAATTATATAGAAGCAGAAAATAAAGTAATAACTGAGTTAAAAAGCATAAATAAACCATTCATAGTAATAATGAACACAGTACATCCTAATCACCCAGATACTATTAATATGACAAATGAATTAAGAGAACAATATAATGTTCCAGTAATGCCTATAAGCATAATAGACATGAGAGAAGAAGAAATACTCAATGTATTAAAAGAAGCATTATACGAATTTCCAGTAGAAGACATAGAAGTAAAAATCCCAGATTGGGTAGCAGTATTATCTAAAGATCATGAAATTAAAAAAACATTCATAAATGCAATGAAAGAAAGTGTAGTAAGTGTAGATAAACTAAGAGACATAGAAAATATAAATTTAAATTTTGAAGCAAGTGACATAATTAGTAATGCATACATCTCTAATTTAAACACAAATACAGGAGAAGTAACAATAAACTTAGAAGCACCAGAAACACTATATGATGATGTTTTAAAAGATCTTATAGGAGTAAGCATTAATTCAAAAGCAGAAATGTTAAGAGTATTCCAAGATTTCAGTGAAGGAAAAAGCGAATATGAAAGCGTTAAATCAGCTCTAAAACAAGTTTATCAAACTGGATATGGAATAGCTTTACCAAGGCTAAATGATATGAAACTAGGAACACCTGAAATAATAAAACAAGGTGGAAGATATGGTGTAAAATTAAAAGCAGTAGCAACTAGCATACACATGATAAAAGTAGATGTAGAAAGTACATTCGAGCCTATCATTGGAAGTGAACTTCAAAGTAAAGAATTAATAGATTCATTAATGAAAGGCAGAGAAGAGTCTCCTAACAATATATGGAAAAGTGAAATATTTGGAAGAAGCTTAGAAGTAATTGTACAAGAAGGAATACAAGCTAAACTAAACTCAGTTCCAGAAAGTGTTAGATATAAACTAGCAACTACTGTCGGAAAAATAGTAAATAAAGGAAGTGGAAACTTAATAGCTATAGTTTTGTAGCATTAAGTTTTTTCTTTACATATAATATAGTATGCCTTAAAATATAATATTGAAAGTAGTTGATAAAATGAAAAAAAAATATAAACATAATTTAAGATATGATAGCCCCTTTTTGTTAGAGTTAGATACAGAAAAGTTAGAATTTATTGATGGACTCGCAATAGTAAAATTCGAAAGACCTACGAAAGTATGGAACTATTCATCATTATTAGGTGGCTTTATAGAAATGAAAACTACAGTTACTGGAATATTTGATGAAAATTTAAATCCAGTTTTAATTCCTCATGAAGAATATGTAGACATTGAAAATTTTGGACAGGGAAATTTCATAGCTAGCTATAATGTAATATGTGGAGATGGAGAACAAATACATTACTCTAAACACTATAGCCATTTAAGAATATCTGATAATGGAGTAGAAACAGTTAGAAGATTTGGAAAAGTAAATTATAGGAGAGTAAATGCCATAAACGTATCAATTAATGATCAAATATATGATGTAATAAGTGGAACATTTGAAGGAGAGTTATCTGAAAAAGATATAGCAAAAAAAGAACTAACCATTAATAAAAATTAAAAATAATAACAAAGTGCAAAACAAAATACTATAATCTTTAAACTTCGTAAAAGAAACGTAAAATAGTTAAAAATTTATTGCAATTTAGTCATTATATAGATAAAATTAAAACATAAGCTGTCGTAGCTTAAAATAATAGATGGAGGTAATAGTAATGACTAAAAATGAATTAGTTGAATTCATCGCTGCAAAAGCCGGTTTAACAAAAGCTGATGCTAGCAGAGCTTTAGATGCTACATTAGAAGGAATCCAATCAGGATTAAAAAAAGATGGTAAAGTTGCTTTAGTTGGTTTTGGAACATTTAGTGCTAAAACAAGAGCAGCTAGAGAAGGAATTAATCCTTTAACAAAACAACCATTGAAAATACCTGCAAAAACAGTTGCAAGTTTCAAGGCTGGAAGCAAATTAAAAGATGCTTTAAATTAATAAAAAAGGCCATTGGCTTTTTTTTTAGTCAAATCTATAATATATGAAAGAAAATTATAAAAAAATATTAAAACAAATAGAAAAGTATGGTTTTAAAGCTTATATAGTAGGTGGATATGTAAGAGATACAATTCTAGGAATAAGAAGTTCAGACATAGATATAATTACAGATGCCAAACCACAAGAGCTTAAAAAAATATTTTCTAATGTATTAACTATTTATAATAAATATGGGTCAGTTAAATTAAAATTAAAGAGCAAAATAATAGATATAACAACATTTAGAAAAGAACTATCTTATAAAAACGGAAAACCAAATAAAATAGAATACACTAATATTTTAAAAGAAGACTTAATAAGAAGAGATTTTAAAATGAATACTATATGTATGGACTCTAATGGAAATATAATAGATTTATTAAACGGTTTAAAAGATATACAAAATAAAAAAATATCATGTGTAAGAAATACAGAAACTGAATTAAAAGAAGATCCATCAAGAATTTTACGTGCACTTAGATTCATGAGTGAACTAAACTTTAATCTTGACCAAAACATAAAAAACTATATCTTAAAAAATAAAAATCAAATTCTAAAAATAAATCCAATAAAAAAGAAAGAAGAACTTACTAAACTTTTTAAAACAAAAAAAGTAAAACCATTCTTAGATTTTATAAAATTAGCTGATTTAGAAGAAGTAATAGGAATAAAAAGCATCAACTTTAAAGAAACTAACACAATTATAGGAGTATGGAGTCAACTAGAAGTAAAAAGTTATTATATGTTCTCTAAAAAAGAAAAAGAACAAATAAAAAAAGTAAAAGCTCTAATAAAAAAACAAAAAATAGATGTATTTGATTTATATAATAATGGTATATTTATATGTACTATAGCCGCAGATATTTTAGGATTAAATAAAAAAGAATTAAATTTAATCTATACTAATCTCCCCATAAAAGGTATAATGGATATAGATATAAAAAGTGAAGAAATAATGAACATAATGAATATTAATCCAAGTAAAAAACTAGGAGAAATAATCAAGGTTATAGAAAAAGAAATAATAAAAGGGAAATTAAAAAATGAAAAAGAAGAAATTATAAAAAGATTAAAAGAACTGAGGTGAAATTAATGAATGATTTAAAAAGCCTATATAAGCAAAAGAACTATCAAATAAATTCTTTAGTATTAAAAAGTATAAAGGGATTAAATCTTTCATTAGCTGAATTCTTATTAATATTATATTTTATAAATGAAGAAGCTTCTCTAAATTTAGAAGGAATAAAAGAAAGCTTGGGTTTAACAGAAGAAGAAATACTAAACACTTATAGTGACTTAATATCAAAAGGAATAATAGAAATAATTGTATCTAAAGAAAATGGAAAAGTAACTGAAAAAATATCTTTAGAATTATTTTATGACAAATTAGTACTAAGTAGTAGTAAAGAAAATAATAAAGTATCAGAAGATATTTACTCTAAATTTGAAAATGAATTTGGACGTACATTAAGTCCTATTGAATATGAGACAATCAATAATTGGTTAAACAATGGAGTATCTGAAGAAACGATTGTAAGTGCCTTAAAAGAAGCTGTAATACAAGAAGTTCCAAAACTTAGGTACATAGATAAAATAATATATGAATGGACAAAAAAGACAAAAAAACCAGAAGACGAAGAATACAAAGAACTTTTTGATTATGATTGGCTAGGTGTAAGTAATGAATAAAACTGGAATAATAATGAATGAACTTGATAAGCTTTATCCTAATCCTAGATGTGAACTAAATTATAATAAAGATTATGAATTACTTTTAGCTGTTATGTTAAGTGCTCAAACAACAGACAAACGCGTAAATATGGTAACTGAATCTTTATTTAAAAAATATGATACACTAGAAAAATTAAACTCATTAAGCTTAAAAGAAATCGAAAATGAAATAAAAACAATAGGGATGTATAAACAAAAGGCAAAACACTTTAAAAACATTGTAGAAAGCCTTTTATTGCTTGATGGATGCGTTCCAAACGATAGAGAAGTTTTACTTAAAATGAGTGGGGTAGGAAGAAAAACAGTAAACGTAGTTTTGTCTAATCTTTATAACGAACCATGTATCGCAGTCGACACTCATGTAAACAGAGTAAGTAAACGATTGAGTCTTGCAAAAGAGACAGACGATGTATTAGAAGTAGAAGAAAAATTAATGAAAAAGTTTCCAAAAACTAAATGGAGTAAATTACACCATCAAATGGTTTTATTTGGAAGATACCATTGCACAGCAAAACAACCAGACTGTAAAAATTGTAATCTAAAAGATGTATGCACATATTATAAAAAAGAGAATTCGTAATTTGAATTCTCTTTATTTAATATGTATATTTCTAGTCTCTTTATGAAGGGAACCTAAATAACTTACTGAATAAACTATTTCATAAGCTCCTTCTTTAGAATTATCAATGCTGCTTACTGTTCTACATCCATTGCCATCAGAACAATCTCTAATAGTATACTGAATATCAGATGGACTAAGTGAATCAGTCATATCAATACCGTTTACTAAAAACTTAATTGTTTCAACTCCAAAACTTGGAATTGCATCACCAATACTATAAGTTGGATTTAAATAATCTTTTCCATCTCCAGCAGTAATAGCTAAAAGTTGAACAGTGAATGTAGTAGAAGTGCCACTTAGTTTTTCTTCAATAACATCACTAGAATTATCTTTCCATGACGAATATGCAGCTTTAACAGCAACGCCATCATAACCAATAGTATTTTCTATAGTGTATGTTGTATCATCAGTATGTCCCACATAAACAAGCTCGCTACCTTTTTTAAGATATATATCAAATCCATAACTACCAAATACACCATCATTATATTGAATACGTTTATCATAATACTTCTGAGCCCATTGCTTATAATTATCATTAAAATATTTAGCTAAATAGTCTTTATTAACAGCATCTGGAATTCCAGGACTAGTCCAAGTTAAAGTGGCTTTATTTCCATCTTCTAATACTTTAAGATCAGATGGTTTGTCTAATTTACTAAATCTTGTAGATTTATCAATAGGTTCTGTGCCTGAAATAAAATAGTGATGTTGTCTAAGATCGCCAGGTGTAAATTCACTAGCAAGTTTTGCTGGAATAGTTTCAAGCTCAACTTCCACAGATACTATACCTTTTGGAGTGCTAAATCTAGCACCATTATTGAATAAATTTTTAGTTAACATAGATTGAATAGTATTTCTTTGAACAGTAGCAGGTGCCTGAGTATTATAATGATCTTTAGTGAGTTCATCATAACCATACCAAAATGCTATAGTCAAATCAGTATTATATGTAGCAACCCATGAATCTTGAATAGCATCAGCATAAATTCCTAAAGCATGAAGTGCATCAGTCTCATAAGTACTAGTTCCAGTTTTTGTAGCTACATCTGTTCCGCTAACTCTTGCAACACTAGGTGTAACATCAAATAAAATATTTGTAATTAAGAAAGATGTAGTCTCGCTCATAACTCTTTCGCGATTAGTTTTATGTTCTGTAACATCTCCGCTTTCTTTATACTCTAATTTTGAAATAGTATAAGCTTCAGTATAATAACCACCATTGGCAAATGCAGAGTAGGCAGAAGCTAATTGTACAGGATTAACACCTTCAAAAGCACCTATAGAAGAAGACTCGAATATTCTACCATTATCATTACCAGGAGTAATTCCTAAATTAGTAGCAAATTCCCATTTTTGTTCATTAGTTGTAGCTTGAAAAGTTTGAAGTGCAGCAGTATTCATAGATTCTGATAATGCATACTTAGCTGTAACTAAACCTGAATGCTTGTGATTCCAGTTATTTACCACACCGCCATTAGTATAAGAATATTCTTCATCAAAAAGTGGGGAATAAGTAGACCAATGTAAATACTCAAAAGCTGGGCCGTAATCTAAAATAGGTTTAATAGTTGAACCAGGGTGTCTATTAATCATAGTAGCATAATTCATTTGTCTTTCACCAGTTCTATTTCTACCAGCCCCAACTGCTACTAAAGCTCCATTTTTATTATCCACAATAGCAATACTTAATTGGATAAATTCATCTTTAAATTCATAACCATAATTACCATTATATATGTTATTAATTACATTTTGTTTATCTCTATCAAACATAGTATAAATTTTAAGAGGTACTTGATAAGGATTAACTTTATATTTATTAATAGCTTCTTCTATTACAGTATCTATATAACCTTGATATTCATTTTGATTACCTGAGTTACTAGCTAACATTTCAGTTATAGGCATACTCTTAGCAATCTCACATTCTTCTTCACTTATATAACCATGTCTTAGCATTAGATTTAATACTTGATTTCTACGAGCTTTAGCTTTATCCGGATATACGTAAGGATCATATGCACTAGGAGCCTGATATAATCCAGCAATTAAAGCAGCTTCAGGTAAAGTTAAATCAGAAGCACTTTTACCAAAATATGTCTGCGAAGCTTGCTCAACTCCATAAGATTGATTACCTAAAAATTCTGAATTAACATAAAGTTCAAAAATATCTTGTTTAGTATATTGTTTTTCTATTTTAAAAATTGATAAATAAACATCAGTAAATTTTCTTATAATACCTTTAATACCAGTAGAAGTAGTATCTGTTAAAGCATTTTTACTAATCTGCATCGTTAAAGTAGAAGCACCACCTGCATCATCTCTTCCTAAAACTTGTCCAATAGATGCTTTTATAAATCTAGCAAGATCAACACCATTATGTTGAAAGAATCTTGAGTCTTCTGTAGCAACTACAGCATCAATAAGAACCTGAGGAAGTTCATCATAAGATAATTTAACTCTTTTCTCAACTTCATCACTACCAACATTCATTCCTAAAGTAGCAAGTTCATTACCATCTTTATCATAAATAATAGTTGAATCTTTATTAAATAACTTTTCTTCATCAAACTCATCTGCATTTATAACTATATAAGCTGCAAAAGCGAAAATAGCTATAAACATTAAAATCGCACCACAAGTTATAAATGATAAAATATAATACCAAATCTTTCTCTTATTTTTAGTTTTTCTCTCTTTTTTTACAGCTTTACTTTTTTTATCAGTATTATCTTTCTTTAATTTAGCCTTAACTTTATCTCCTTTATTTCTAATTTTATTAAATTTAATCTTACTTTTCATACTCGCCATAATTATTCTCCTTAAAATAAACACTATTTATAGTCTTAATATAATCTAATCTTGGAATATATCCTTCATTAATAATATGTCCATATTTCTCTATAATTTCATAAGGAATACTTTTCCTATCATAATTATTTACAAAATCTAGTAAATCCTTTCCATCTAATAAGAAAAACTTATTATTCATAAATATTATCAGAAAAACAATACCACCATGATTTATTATATTTTGTATATGTGTCATTTGATGAGGTTTAACATTTGAAAGGGGAAAGGAAGTTCTACTTTTACACTCTTTAGCATCAAACTCTACATATTTTCCCTTATAAATACCATTATAATCTAAAGTACTTGTTTCACTAAAAACAGCTTTATCTATAATAGTAGTCTTTTTAGATCTATAACACACATTTAATACTTTAATAGGAGTAGGTTTCTTATATATAATAGCTATATCACGACTCAAATAAAATTGATTAGAATCATTTATCATATGTTCAAGAAACATACCTCTATTTCCATAACTCTTATTTTTATAGCTAGGCACTTAAAATCACCTAAACTAATTATACAATAAAAAACTTAAAAAATCTAATTTACATAAACTCGCCAGTAAACTATATGTAAAAACTAGTAAATAAAAAACAAAGAAAACATTTTCTTCATTTTATAATATTGATATATTCTCATCTAAAAAAATATTAAACTCTTCATCCACATCATGAGCCTTTATACAAAAATTAATATTAAATTCTTTTTCGCTAAGTCTTGTCAAATAAATTTCATAATTTCCATCTATTATTGATATCCATCCTTTTTCATCATCATATAAAATATCGCTTATATATTCTTTTAAATTAGTTTTAACATTGACTTTCATTTGTTTAAACATATCATCTGAAAAAGTAAATTCTAGTCCTATATATTTATTATTGTCTATATTAAAAGTGATAAAAGGTGCTTTGCCATCTCTTCTTTTTCCATTATTAGTTACATGAAACTTTCCCCAAGAAACTTTATAATCAAAGATAGAATATTTATTTTCATTTATAATTATCATAATAAATCCTTTCTCAATACAATAATAAAAATGACTTATCAAAAGCCACTTCTAATATAACTCAAAATATGAGATTAATTTTAATTTGGTGACCTGTACGGGATTTGAACCCGTGAATGCACGCGTGAAAGGCGTGTGTGTTAACCATTTCACCAACAGGCCATTAAACAATGGTGGGCCTGAATGGACTTGAACCATCGACCTTGCGCTTATCAGACGCACGCTCTAACCAGCTGAGCTACAAGCCCGTCTCTGTAAAGAAACCTACTTCATTTTATAATACTTTTATGTTTAATGCAAGCAAAAAATCACAAAAATAGTAAAAAATTTCACAAAAAATACAAAAAACAAAAAAATTGTAAAAAAATGCCACATATATTATAATAAAGTAGTGATTATTATGAGAAGTGTTTATATTCATATACCATTTTGTAAAAGCATATGTAGTTATTGTGACTTTTGTAAATTCTTACATTCTGAAACATGGGCAAATTCATACTTAGCTCATTTAGAAAAAGAAATAAAACAATATTATGATAATGACATAATTAAAACTATATATATAGGTGGAGGAACACCTAGTGTTTTAAGCATACCTAATTTAAACCATTTAATGGAAATAACTAAAATATTTAAAAAAAATGCTAATATAGAATTTACAATTGAAATGAACGTAAACGATATAACAGAACAAAAACTTGAAATACTAAAAAAGAATGGGGTAAATAGAATTAGTATAGGTGTAGAAAGTTTTGATAAATACACTTTAAAATACTTGAATAGAAAACATACTAAAAAAGAAATAATTAATAATATAGAATTAGCGAAAAAATACTTTAACAACATAAATGTAGATTTAATTTACGCAGTTCCTATAGAAAACATGCAAATGCTAAAAAAGGACATAAAAGAAATTTTAAAACTAAATGTTCCTCACATAAGTACATATAGTCTTATAATTGAAGAGAACACTATTCTAGGAATAAAAAAAGTAAAACCAATTGAAGAAGATCTAGATTATAAAATGTTTAACTATATAATTAAAGAACTAAAAAGAAAAAACTATATTCATTATGAACTAAGTAATTTTGCTAAAAAAGGATATGAAAGTATACATAACCTTAATTATTGGAATAATCAAGAATACTATGGATTTGGCCTAGGTGCGCATGGATTTGTAGGAGAACTAAGATACGAAAATACAAGAAGCTTCACCACATATCTTAAAGATGAATTTAGATTTAATGAATTTGTAGTACCTAAAAAAGAAGATATGGAAAATGAAGTTATCTTAGGATTTAGAAAATTAGAAGGAATAGATTTAATAAAGTTCTATAATAAATATGGAGTTAACATACAAGAAGTATTTAACATAAAAGAACTATTAAAAGAAGAATTTCTAAAAATAGAAGAAAATAGAATATTTATACCTGAAGATAAAATATATATAATGAACGAAATATTAAATAAAGTATTAAACTAAGCCCAAAGTATGTGAAAAATTCATGTAATTCGTTGACTTTTATTTTTAAAATAAGTATATTATAAAAGCAACATTAAAAGGAGAGTTATATGAAAAATATTTTAACAACTTTAAAAGATTACAAATGGCAAATTATATTAGTATTAATATTATTAGTAATTCAAGCTTACTGTAATCTAGCACTACCAACATATACATCAGATATAGTAAATGTTGGAATTCAACAAAATGGTATTGAATCCTTAATACCAATATCTATAAAAGAAAGCGATTATAGTTTGGTTAAAAGTTTTTTAACTGAAAACCAAAAAACAACTCTAGATAAAGCATACACATATGAAGAAAAAAAAGGACAATATAACCTTGAAAAAATAAGTGAAGAAGAGAAAAAAGAACTGGAAGATATTCTTTTATATCCCTTATTTATCACGTTAAACAAAGATAAACTAAATAATACTAGTGAAAACATGCAAGTTGATATGAAAAATTTGCCACAATTAGTAGAAAAATTAAAAAGCGAATATAAAGGTAATGAGTCATTTATCTCTCAAGGAATAATAAGTTCTTTAAAAGATTACTACGAAAGTATGGACATAGATGTAGAAAAAATGAGAATGGACTACATTTATAAAACTGGCGGTTACATGATTGCGATAACTGCAGTAGCTATGGTAATAACAATATTAAGTGTCTACTTATCGAGTAAAGTTTCAGCATATTTTAGTAGAGACTTAAGAAATAAAGCAATAAATAAAGTTATGTCATTTGAAAGTGAAGAAATAAAAGAATTTAGTTCATCATCTTTAATCACAAGATGTACTAATGACATAGTGCAAGTTCAAATGCTTATAACAGTATTTTTAAGAATAATAATCTATGCACCAATTATGGGAATAGGCGCCATGACAAAAGTTATTGGAAGCTCTATGGGATGGGTAATAGCATTAGCAGTATTTCTAATTCTGACTCTTATGCTAGTTTTATTTGTAGTAGTAGTTCCTAAATTTAAAAAATTCCAAGATTTATTAGATAGATTAAACTTAGTATGTAGAGAGACTATATCAGGATTACCAGTAATACGTGCTTTTGCAAATGAAAAAGAAGAAGAAAAACGTTTTGAAAAAGCTAATAATAATTTAACAAAAAATGGATTATTCATAAATCGAGCAATGGCAATTATGTCACCAACATTAACATTCATAATGAATGGCATAAGCATTCTAATTGTATGGGTAGGTGCTAATAAAATTGATGCAGGTACTATGCAAGTAGGAACAATGATAGCCTTTATCACATATACTATGCAAATAATAATGGCATTTTTAATGGTATCAATGGTTGCAATCATGATGCCAAGAGCTACAGTTTCAATAAAAAGAATAAGCGAAATATTTAATAAAGATATTAAAGTAAAAGATAAAGAAGTAACAGAAAAATTTGATAAAGAAAAAATTGGTGAAATAGAATTTAAAGACGTGTATTTTAGATATCCAGATGCAACGGAAGATGTTTTAAGAAATATAAGTTTTAAAGCAACTAAAGGAACAACTACTGCATTTATAGGAAGTACAGGAAGTGGAAAAAGTACATTGATAAATTTAATACCTAGATTTTTTGATGCAACCAATGGAAAAATAATTATAGATGGAAAAAATATAAAAGATGTAAAAATTAAAGATTTAAGAGATAAAATCGGGTACGTACCTCAAAAAGGCCAATTATTTTCAGGAACAATTGAATCAAACATAGCATTTGGTCAAAAAAAGAAAGATAAAAACTTAATAGAAGAAGCAGCACGTATAAGTCAATCACTTGAATTTATAAACAGTACAGATGAAAAATTTGAAAGACCTATTAGTCAAGGTGGTACTAATGTAAGTGGTGGGCAAAGACAAAGACTTTCAATCGCCAGAGCTATCGCAAAAGATCCAGAAATATATATATTTGATGATTCATTCAGCGCATTAGACTACAAAACTGATGCAACTCTTAGAAAAGAATTAAATAAAACTACTAAAGATAAAACAGTATTTATAGTCGCTCAACGAATTTCTTCAGTAATGCATGCCGACCAAATTATAGTATTAGACGAAGGAGAAATCGTAGGTAAAGGTACACACGAAGAACTACTTAAAACTTGTGAAGTATACAAAGAAATAAAAATAAGCCAGTTAGGAAGTGAGGAATAGAATGAGTAAAGAAAATAACAAAAGTCATGGTCCAGGAAGAATAAATACTGATAAACCAAAAGACTTTAAAAATACATTGAAAAAAATACTTAAAGATTTAAAACCATATTATATTTGGCTAATAATAATTATAATTTTTTCAATACTAAGTACTATTTTCACTATAGTAGGACCAAAAATTTTAGGAAATGCTACAACAGAATTATATGTTGGAATAATGAATAAGATAAATGCCACTGGTGGTATTAACTTTAGTAAACTTCATAATATTTTAATAACACTTTTAATCTTATACATAATCAGCGCAGTATTTAACTATATTCAAGGAATAATAATGGCTAATATAAGTCAAAAATACACAAAAAATTTAAGAACTAAAGTTAATAAAAAAATGTCAAAATTACCTATGAAGTATTTTGATAAAAAAACTAATGGAGAAGTATTATCTTTAATTACAAATGATATAGATACAATAAATCAAAATTTAAATCGAGCAGCAACCGAAATGATAACGTGTGTAGTTGCAGTAATAGGAATACTTATAATGATGTTTAGTATAAATGTAAGTATGACTTTTGTAACAATTATAATATTGCCAATATCTTTAATGCTAAGTGGATTATTTATAGGAAAAAGTCAACATCACTTCACAGATCAACAAAACTTACTGGCAGATGTAAATGGTGATGTTGAAGAAATGTTAGGTGGACATACTGTTATTAAAGTATTTAATTCAGAAGAAAAAGTAATTAATAATTTTGAAAAGGACAATTGTAATTTAGCAGAAGCTGTATGGAAGAGTAACTTTATGTCTGGACTAATGAATCCAATAATGACTCTTATCGGTAATTTGGGATATGTAATTGTCGCTATTTTAGGCGGAATATATGTAATAAAAGGAAAAATTACAGTAGGAAACATTCAATCATTTATAACATATACAAAAAACTTTACTAATCCAATCGCGGAATTTGCAAGTATAATGACTGAGCTTCAAGGTATGATCGCAGCTAGTGAAAGAGTATATGAATTTTTAGAAGAACCTGAAGAAAGTATAGTTCATAACAAAGTTAAATTAGGAGACATAAAAGGCGAAGTAGAGTTTAAAAATGTTAAATTTGGTTATGATGAAGATAATATAATAATAAATAATTTTAGTACAAAAGTAAAAAGTGGTAAAAAAATTGCAATAGTTGGACCTACAGGTGCTGGTAAAACCACTTTAATAAAACTTCTTATGAGATTTTATGACATTAATGATGGTGAAATCTTAATAGATGGAATAAACATTAAAAATGTAGATAGAGAAGAATTAAGAAAAAACTTTGGGATGGTTTTACAAGATACATGGTTATTTAGTGGAACTATAATGGAAAATTTAAGATATGGAAAATTAGATGCCACAGATGATGAAGTTATAGAAGCTAGTAAAATGGCTTATGTACATCACTTTATACAAACACTACCTGACGCTTATAATATGAAATTAGATGAAGAAACAAGTAACATAAGTGGAGGTCAAAAACAACTCTTAACCATCGCGCGTGCTATATTAGCAGATCCTAAAATTTTAATATTAGATGAAGCTACTAGTAGTGTAGACACAAGAACAGAAGTTTTGATACAAAAAGCTATGGACAAATTAATGAAAAATAGAACTTCATTTATAATCGCGCATAGACTTTCAACAATAAAAAACGCAGATTTAATATTAGTGTTAAAAGACGGCGATATAGTAGAACAAGGCACACATGATGAACTTTTAAATAAAAATGGTTTCTATGCAACTTTATATAATAGCCAATTTGAAGAGGCATAAAAAAAGAACGTTATTATGATGATTTAGAAAAAAGAATGTGACTAGAAGATGCTTTATGAACTCTTTCTACATCTAATAATGGAATATTACCAGACAGTGGAATAAGCCTTTTACAAATCTCTAATTCTCTTAATGTAAACACAAATACAAGTAAAATTTGGAAAGAAGTATTAAAAGAGATAGAAAAAAACAATTTTGAACTAATATACAATATTAATGATGATACATACGAAAATATTACAAATACAAAAGTAATAGACCCACTTTCTGTAGTAATGCAAGATTTAATAAATATCTATCGCGTGTATGCTTATCACAACAACAAATTTAATAACAAATGAATATAAAAATATGGTAGAATATATAAAAAGAAAGGAGGTAGCTACAATGTTTGAATTAAATATAGGAAATGGATTCTTACCTACTTCTGAAACAATATTATTAAATAGTGACCTAAAAAGTAGTGTTCAAGATAAAATAGATGCTATAATTACACTAGCAAATTGTGTAGTTGAAAATGAAGGATTTATTGCAATTACAAGACAAACAGAAATATTATCCGCGAAAGGTACACCAGAAAGTTTTTCATACAAGACTTTTATAACATATTTGCCACAAGTTTGTGAAGGATATAGTGTTGGCTTAAGTAAAAGTTTATGTAAATCAAATGGAACTTCAATGCTACATTTCAGTGAATATTTCCATGATGATAGATTGCACGAAGATTTTTTTGGACAAGATAAACCAAAAGAAAGAATCGCCGCACTAATAGCAAAACATTACATTTTAGAAAAACATACATTTTTAAGCCCAGGGGAAATTGAAGAATTAACAAAATTTATTAATGAACAACCAAGTCAAAATGAAAGTATTCATAAAAAATCATTAGACATATAATCATAATTAAAAAAGACAATATTGGAACTATAAGTATCTGAAACTGTCTTTTTTATTTTAAATATTTAAATATTTAATTTTTTCAAAACTATCAAGATTTAATATGTATTATAATTTGAAATTTATCTATTGATTTTTTGAATACTGGTAATTTATTCATTTAAAAATCTTGTATCATAATAACACAGTCTGTAAAATTCATTTGATAGTTTTGATAAATTAATAGATACTATAATGAATTATATGATCAAGAAGGATGTTTTGATTAAACTGGATTCAATAGAATAGTTAATAATTATAAGTCAGGAAAGAAACCTTCATACAAATGTGGATATAATACTACTGACTTAACTTCTAGTTATTTAATTTATGATGGTATTTGGAATATGTATGAATATGCAGAAATAGGTGAATATAGAGATGCAGGTATTCAAGATAAATATACTTACTACAATGGAGAACTTAGCTATCATTAAAATGTTGGTAATCCCAGCATTTTTTACTTGCATTTTAGGACTAATTATGGTACAATCCTTTAAGGAAAAAGGGGTGTTTTAAAATGAATGATAGCTATGCAATACTATTTATGAAAATTAGAAAATTACAAGAAGAAATAGTCACTCTATTGAAAGTACTTAATACTTTACCTCGTGATAGTGAAGAATATAGAAAAGTGCTAAATAATATAAAAATAAAAAAAGAACAAATAAAAAGTACAAAAATTCTAGATACATCTATAAGAGAAATAAGTGCTTCAAACGGTGTAATAGATCTTATTGCTCGCCGTTTTACACAATATCATTATGATATTTGCCTATCTGGAACTAATGAAGTAATAGGATATATAGAATATCGCGGAGAACATTGTGGATATTTTTTTGGAGATATTGGTTATAGAATTGAATATGATTATAGAGGAAATGGATATGCTTATCAAGCTTTAGAACTTTTAGGAGGAATATTAAAAGAAGATGGAATAGAAGAAGTTTGGATATCAGCTAATCCTAAAAATGTTAAATCATTAAAAATAATAGAAAAATTTGGCGGAAGTGTAATAAACGAAACTGAAGGAGCAATTTGCTATTCATGCCCAACTAGAGAATCCAAAAATACTAAAGCAATAATTGCGTAAGTCCTAAAATTATTATATAATTAATGTAGTTCTTAAATAGTTGAGAATAATATATAATTAGAAAGAGGAGAGATTTATATGAAATGTGACAAATGTGGAGCAGAAATGAGTGAATGGGAAAAATTCTGTCCAGGTTGTGGTGCTAAAACAGAATTTGCAGACAAAGAATTCGGAAAAATAAAAGTAGATAGACCAGGTTCAGCATTAGCTTTTGCTATTCCATTTTCAGTATTTATTGATGGAAAAAGCAAAGGATCTATTTCAAACGGATCTACTTTAACTTTTGATGTACCATTCGGAACTCATGTAGTAGCTTTTAATTCGGCAAAAGATAAAGAAAACAGAGAAATAACATTAAGTGAATCAAAAAAAGAAATAACTATAACTATTAAACCAAAAATGGGATTATTAGTAGGAAAAGCAAAAATTCAATCAGTTGAATAAAAAAGCTTAAGAAAGAAGGAAAAAGATGGAAAGATTTTGCACAAACTGCGGGACTAAAATAAAAGAAGATGCAGACATATGTCTAGGCTGTGGAAAATACCTTGCAAATGATGAAAAAATAATTAAAGAAGAAGAAAAACAAAATACTAATGACACTATTAATAAAAATGATATAATAGGAATCTCTGGTTTAATATCAGGAGTAATATCCTTTACAATAATATTCTTAATAGCTTCAAACATAGAAGATATTGTATATTCTATAAGCTCTGAAGATATATTTATTATTAGGCTTATGTTTGCTTTTATTATAACCATGGGAGCATATTTATTTGCAATACCTGGCTTAATCTTATCTATACATAGCATAAAAAAAGAAAAAAATATTTTAAGTATGCTAGGACTAATCTTTACCTTACTTTCAATAATATTAACTATAATATTAATACTAATGATAACATTTTAATGCATCTAACAAAAATGCATTTTTTTCTTTCTCTATTCTATATTTTTGAATATTGCTATGTTATAATAAAATAAGAATAGGAAGGGTATATATGAAAGTTTTATCAATCGGGCACGCTAGTTATGATATAAGCATGCCAGTAGAAGGTTTTCCAAAAGAAAATACAAAATACAGATTAAAAGAAAAAGTTGAATGTCCAGGAGGCCCAGCATTAACCGCCGCATTGCTTTTAGGTTCATGGGATGTAGAAGTATACTATACTGGCTTTATAGGTAATGATTTTTATGGTCAAAAAATACTAGAAGAAATGAGAAAAAGAAACATAAGTACAGAATATGTAATAAGAGTAAATGGCTTAGAAACTACAAAATCTTTTATATTAATAAATAAACTAAATGCTTCTAGAACTCTATTTAACGTAGTTCCTAAATTATCAGGAATCACACCACCTACCTATAATTTTACACCTGACATTATATTAATGGATGGAGAACACTATCCTTTAGCTATAGACGCTATTGAAAAATTTCCAAATGCCATAAAAGTAATAGATGCAGGAAAAGTAACCGAAGAAGTTGCAAAGCTTTGCAGAGTAAGTGACTATATTATATGCTCACGTGAATTTGCAGAATTAATAACAAAAGAAAGAATTAACTATAAAGAACCAGAAACTTTAAAAGTAGTATTAAATAAATTAACAAGCCTTTATAAAGGTCAAATTATAATAACTCAAGAAGAAAAAGGTTGCTTATATAAATTAGATGACAAAATAAAAATGATGAGTGGCTTAAAAGTATTTGCCCAAGATACAACAGGAGCAGGAGATATATTCCACGGAGCTTTTGTATATGGACTTAGTAAAAAACTACCACTTGAGAAATGTTTAAAAATAGCCAACATAGCAGCTGGAATTTCAGTAAAAAGAATAGGTTCGACAAATAGTATTCCTGAAGTAGAAGAGGTATACAAAATATATGAGAAAAATAGATGATCCATTTCTAGCATTTAATCCATACATAGATTTACATGGACTAGATAGAATATCTGCTATAATAAAAACAAAAGAATTTATAACAGATAGTTTAAAGTTAAAAAAATATGATATAATAATAATACACGGTAAAGGTAGTGGAACATTAAAAGAAAGTGTCCATGAATATTTAAAGACTGATAAAAGAGTTATAGAATACAAAACTCATAATTTCAATGATGGAATAACAGTAGTAAAATTAGAAGGAGATAGTTATGAAAAGTAAAAATGGATTCACACTTGTAGAAATAATTGCAGTAATAGCTTTAATTGGAGTTGTTCTATTACTAGTAGTACCTAATGTAGTAAACTTATATAAAAGCGCAAGAAAATCCGTTTTTCATGATGAAGTCCTAAGTATATATAATAATGCTTACACTACATATATATATAGATCAAGTGAAGGAGACCATACTAAAAGATTCTGTTTAGGAAAAGATACAACATTAAATAAAATTGAGATAGAAGAAAAAGAAGATTTATACTATGACATAACAGTTAATCAATATGGAGAAATCCTAAGCTTAAAAGTAACTGATGGAATTTATGGAATAGACATGACTAACCAAAATGGTATAAAAAAGAAAAACATAAAATTAGATAACATAACAGATTCATTCGATTTAAACTGTAACGGAGGCACTCCTATTGAACCACCAGAAGGATTATCGTGTATAATAACAAACACAAATAGAGAATGTAGAATATTTAACTTTTCATATAATGTAGAAAATGGAACACTATAGGCGTCAGTTAGACGTCTTTTTTACATTTAAAAATAAAAAAGTGTTTCTAAATAAAACCTTAGTGCTATAATAAAATCAACCAAAAATATACATAAAAGCAACTTAAAATAGGTTTTATTTCATAAATATAAATAGTATATTTTAAAGTGGCGAAAGGAGAAAAAATGCTAAAATTAAAAAAAGTATCAAAATTTTATTATTCCAAAGGAATGGTAGCAACTGGGTTTACAAAAGTAAGCATGAACCTAGATATTGGAGAATTTGTTGCTATAACAGGTGAAAGTGGTTCAGGAAAAAGTACACTCTTAAATGTTATCAGCGGATTAGACTCATATGAAGAAGGAGAAATGTACATAAATGGTGAAGAAACAAGCCATTATTCTGAAAAAGATTACGAAATATATAGAAAAAAATACATAGGTAATATATTTCAAAATTTTAATCTAATTAGTAGCTACACAGTATATCAAAATGTAGAACTTGTATTATTAATAAACGGTTATAAAAGAAAAGAAATAAAAGAAAAAGTTCTAGACATCATAAAAAGTGTAGGACTAACAAAATACAAAAACACTAAAGTTTCTAAACTATCAGGAGGTCAAAAACAAAGAGTTGCAATTGCAAGATGTCTTGCTAAAGATACACCGGTTATAATCGCAGATGAACCTACAGGAAATTTAGACTCTAAAAGTGCTAATAGTATAATAAAACTACTGTATGAAATAAGCAAAGACAAACTAGTAATAGTAGTAACACATAACTATGATCAAGTAAGTGACTATGTTACAAGAAAAATAACAATGCACGATGGAAGAGTTATAGAAGACTTAAGGATAAAAGAGACAGAAATAAAAGAAGAAATAAATGTATCAAAATATAAAGAAACTAGTATACCTAACAAATTTAGATTAGGTATTAGAAACACCTTTAATATTGTGCCTAAATTCTTACTAATGCTTGCTGTATATCTTTTTATAGTAGTAGCAATCTCAGGAACATACTCATCTTTCCAAAAAGGAGAATATGAAACTTCAAAAGAATTCTATAGCCCTTATTTTAGCAGCGAAAACTTAGATAAAAGAATATTACTAAAAAAGACAAATAACAGTCCATTTAGCGACGAAGATTATGAAAAAATAGCCAAAATAAATAACATAGACAATATTCTAAAAAACGATTTACTTTATGATAGAGAAATATCACTAAATAATGATTATGCATATTTCTATGGCCCAGTATTAAGTGTAGATTTATTTAAAGATACTCTAGATGAAGGCAGAATGCCTGAAAATGATAATGAAGTTATTATAGTAGCAAACAAAAATGACTGGGTAATTTCTAACATGAAAGATGAAATATTAAATGGAGAATTTTCACTAGACGAAATGACTAATTTAAAAGATGGATCTAGCTACAAAGTGAAAGTTGTTGGTATTAAATATAAAGAAAGAGGTTACAACACTAATATTTATGTCACAAATGAAACTGTAAAGAAAATAAATGAATATATAAATATTTCTAACAATAAAACCACATACAATTATGCAGGAAGAACTTATGAATCTTATGCATATGATTTGACATCTGCTTTAAGACCTACAGACAAAGTTAACAAAGGCGAAGCATTTATATCTTCAGAAAATACATATAACTGTAAAAATTCTAAATGTATTGGATATGATTTAAATATCACGTCTATTAATAAATATTATAAAAATAACTTAACATTAAAAATAACAAAAGAATACGATAAAAATACAATTAACTCACTTACTGGGCTTAACTATGAAGAATATAACGGAGCTGTATTTATAAATGAAGAAGACTATGCATCTCTATGGAAAGGAGAAAATTATCAATCAAGTGTATTTATAAAAGATGATAAAATAGTAAGAGATACAGAAAAAGAACTACAACAAATAGGATTTGATACATTCTATTTATTAGATGGAAAAACAGAAGACGGAACTGCACAAATAATAAGAATATCAAAAGTAATAGTATTATCTATCTTAATAATCGTGCTATTCTTTATATCATATTTTGTAATAAAATTAATATTAAAATCAAGAAACATTTACTTCAGCACAATAAGAATGCTAGGTTCAAGTAGAAAAACAGCCAAACATTTACTAGATATAGAACTAAATACAATAACCAACATTGCGTATATATTATTTCTATCTTTAATAATATTATCTAGAACAAACATAGTAAATCTAAAATTTATAAAAGATCTATCTGACTTTTTAAGCCTTAAAGAATACATAATAATATATTTAATTTTATTTATAATGAGTTATCTAACAAGTACAAGATACTCTAGTAAATTATTTAAAAAATCTGCAATAAATACTTATAGGGAAGAGGTGTAATATGATAAAAATAGAAAACGTAAATAAATATTTTAACAGACATAAAAAGAATGAAATCCATGTTATAGATAATACATCTCTAACTTTTGAAAATACAGGACTGGTTGCTTTACTAGGCCCTTCAGGATGTGGAAAAACAACGCTTTTAAATGTAATAGGTGGACTAGATAAAGTAAATAAAGGTAACATATACATAAATAATGAAAAAATAACAAATAGAAGAATAGGAAAAATAGATGAGATAAGAAGCTTAAAGATAGGTTACATATTTCAAGACTATAATTTAATAAACAATATTAGTGTTTATGATAATGTTGCAATGGTTCTAAAAATGAATGGTATAAAAGACAAAGAAGAGATTAAAAAAAGAGTTGATTACTGTCTAGAACGCGTTGGAATGTATAGATACAGAAATAGATTTGCAAGTATGTTATCAGGTGGAGAAAGACAAAGAGTAGGTATAGCAAGAGCAATAGTTAAAAATCCAGAAATAATAATCGCAGATGAACCTACAGGTAACTTAGATAGCCGTAATACTATTGAAGTAATGAACATAATAAAAGCAATTAGTAAAGACAAATTAGTCATACTAGTTACTCATGAAAAAGAACTTGCTGAATTTTATGCATCAAGAATAATAAGACTCCAGGACGGAAAAGTAATAGATGATAAAATAAACGAACATGATGATGAATTAGATTACAAAATGGATGGAAAAATATACCTAAAAGATATACAAAACAAAATATCCATTAAAGAAAAGAATTTAAATATAAATTATTATAATGACAACAATGAAAACCTAAACATAAATATTGTCATAAAAAACGGTAATATATATATACAAAGTGATAATAAAGAGAAAATAGAAGTACTAGGCGATGAAAATACTATAGAATTAGTAGACGACCATTACAAGAAAATATCTAAACAAATATATGAAAACTATAGCTTTGAATTCTCTAATTTAATAAATAAAAATATAAAACAAAAATATAAAAGCATCTATAATCCACTTACATTATTATTAAATGGTTTCAAAAAAGTATTTAACTATGGAATAATAAAAAAACTTTTATTAGGAGGATTCTTTGCTTCTTCAATGTTTATAGTATTTGCAGTTTCAACTATATTAGCTTCAATTAGTATAAAGGATGAAGACTTCATAAAATATAACAAAAACTACATAGTTATAAAAGACAATAAAATTACACTAGACGAGTTCAATAAATATGCATCTTATGAAAAAACATCTTACATCTTACCAGGAAATTCAATAGTAAATTTTACAGTGCCTATAAATGATTACTATCAAACTGACTATGAAAAGGCAACTATGAGTGGTTCGTTATCTAGTATTGAAATGATAAATAAAGGTGATATAACAGCAGGTAAAATGCCAACAAATGAAACAGAAATAATAGTTGATGAAAGTGTATTAAACAATATGATTTCAAATTCTAATGCAAAACAAGCTGGTTATCTTTCTATTAATGATTTCATAGGAAAAAAAGTCAATATCGGAGGCGTTAAAGAATATACCATAACAGGATTAGTATCTTTAAAGAGCCCTTCAATATACACTAATACTTCTGAATTTATAACTATAATAAATAATTCAAGTGAAGTATATGATAATTATATGGGAACTGTAGAAACTGATACAAAAAAAGTCCAAGACTTTAAACTTTATAATGATCAAATAACTTTAACAGAAGGCGTATATCCACAAAACGATTATGAAACAATAATAAATGAAAATTATAAAGAGACATTTAAAATTGGAAATACAGTTGATGAAAAAATAAATGACAACAAACTTAAAGTAGTAGGCTATTATCATAGTGATACAGGACTAGATAAATATTTAGTAACAGAAAACACAATTAAATACAATCTAATAAATACTAAAGAAGATATAATGGTATACTCAAAAGATAAAGAACAAACATTAAAACACTATCAAGAAGAAGGATTAAACGTTATAGATAGCTATTTAAAAGGAAAAGAAGAGTATATAGAAAATATAAAAGACTCAATTATATCAAAATTACTATTTAGTGGATTCATATTAGTAGTATCACTAATAGAAATATATTTAATAATAAGATCTAGTTTTCTATCAAGAATTAAAGAAGTAGGAATACTAAGAGCAATTGGTTTAAAGAAAATAGACATATATAAAATGTTTTCAGGAGAGATATTAGCAATAACAATATTAGCAAGTACTCCAGGATTAATATTGATGTCATATATTTTAAAAGAATTATCATCAATAAGTATTCTTTCTAAAGTGTTTACAATTAATCTAACAGTTATTATTATAAGTATAATATTAATAGTAGGATTCAATTTAATCTTTGGACTAATTCCAGTATTTACTACAATAAGAAAAAGACCTGCCAGAATATTAAGCAGAACAGATCTTGAATAACAAAAAAATACAATAAAGTCAGTTGACAATGATAAAAAAATAAGATATCATTAAATAGTCAGCTGACATAAATGGAGACATACTCAAGTGGTCGAAGAGGCGCCCCTGCTAAGGGTGTAGGTCGGGAAACTGGCGCGAGAGTTCAAATCTCTCTGTCTCCGCCAATAGAGTTCAATCCCAGTATTTACTGGGTTTTTTAATACTTATTTTTTATTTACGTAACATTAACGTAACATTTTCCTTAACTATGTAAAAATACTTTATAAAAAAGCGGATATCATAAGTATTGAAATAAATAAAAGAATAACTCTTCTAAAATAACTTGTTCAAAAAACAGAGACTTTACTACTTATTGTAAAAAGTTGGTAAAAGTATTCGCTAATATATCTAAAAAAGTCTTAATACAAAATAGTTGTGCAATAAGTGCCTCTTTCGTAAAATGTTTGTAAAAATATAATATCAATAGTCTTTTAAGTTATAAAATAAAGTGCTATAATTAAAAATAAGAGTAATACACTAAAAATGCTAATTAAGCTCTTACATTCTTATATTATCATTAGCATTCAAATGTATGACTTTTTAAACAACAATTGATTTTTCGCACATGAATAGAAAGAGAGGTCGTTGAGTTAGTCATCTCAACTACAATTTTATGAAAAAAAATTATTATGAAATACTTGGAGTAAATAAAAATGCAAGTGAAGCAGAAATCAAAAGTGCATATCGAAAATTAGCTAAAAAATATCACCCAGATTTACCTGAAAATGACGATGGCTTAACGGAAAGAATTCAAGAAATAAATGAAGCTTATCATGTTTTAAATGATGAACAAAAACGAAAACAATACGATTTATCATTAACAACTATAGTAGAGAGTAACATTCCAAAACAAGCTTCTGCAAATGCTACTTCAACAACTTATTATTGGAATGAAATGTTTAGTTATTTAAACATAGATATAAGTCAACCATGGAACACGCCTCCTTCTTTACAAGAAGCATATCAAAGTTTAATAGAATTCATGAATGAAATAGAAACAGAATTTAAAACTTTAGGGTTATCTTTACAAAACTATAAAAAAATGTTAGAAGAACAAAAAGACACACTAACTTTACAACAAATTAAAAATCATAAAAATGAAATAGAAGAGTCACTTGAAAAATTCAAAAAAAGAGCAAAATCTTTTGATGCTTTTCAATTCTATTATTCAAGAACTATTCAAGATATTCATTCTAGAGGTGGAATAGTAGATGAAACACCGTTTACAAAATTAACAGATAAAAATAACAGAGTGGAATTAGAACCATCAGAATATCAAATTGGTGAAACTCAGTTAAGAGAATTATACAGTGCACAATTAGAAATTCATAGACAAAAAGTTCAACAATTAAGCAAAGATCTTCAAACTGTTGGACTTACTATAACGGATATACTATTAGAAAAATTATATAGATCAAGTGCTGAATTAACTGCTCAAGACATTCAAGAAGTTCACGAAAAAATAAGTATTATAAAAGAAATAAAAACAAAATTAACTGGCAGTAAAATAACTTTAACAATGCTACTCACAAAACTAAACCGTAGATTACAAAACTTATCAGTAGAAGAACTAAGAATAATAGACAAAAACTTACTAGACTTTTTAATTCAAAGTCACCTAAGCCGATGGAATTTAAATAAACTAGTTAATTTAGTAGAAGCAGAAATAAGTCCTAACACACAAAAGAAACTTTAAATATAAGGATTCTGCATCACATAAAATACTTTTACAAATCATCACTTTTTATAGGTAACTCTAAAGTATGTTTAACTCCACTCTTAGGTAAAATAACTCTCCAAGGTTTAATTTCATTATAGACATATAAAACATTATAATCTTTATCTAATAAAACTACCTTGATACTTTGAAACATAAAGAATGTATGAATCCCATTAGTATTTGAAAGTAATAGACCATAGTCTATTTTTTTTCTTTTAAACATAAGTCCCAAAAACTTAGAAAAAAAGGTATTTGCCTCTACAATATTTAAATCATAATTCTTAAAAAAATCGTTTTTCTTCATATTTTTATATTAGCATATAGAATTGACAAATACTAGATATTTTTATAAAATTAAAATAGGTGAGAATATGAAAAATAAAAACGGGCAAGCTCTAACAGAATACATACTTATAATCGCACTAATAAGTGTAATAGCTATAACACTAGTTAATCTTTTTGGAGGATATTTAAAAGATTCTATTACAAAAACTGGATGCGAACTATCAGGTACTGAATATAAAGAAGGTGAAAAACCAGGTGAAGGCTACTGTGAATAAAAAAGGTTTTACCTTAGTAGAAGTAATCGCTGTTATAGCATTAATAGGAGTCTTACTACTTTTCGTTATGCCTAATTTGACAAAAATATTCTCAAACAGTGTTAAAAAGACAATGCAAATACAAGAACATGAAATAGAAGAATCAGGAACTATCTTTTTAGAAGACTTCTGTAGAAATAAACTTGGTAACAATCTATGTCCAAGTACATTAACAAAAAATAGCGATAGAACTTACTCAGGATATATTAGCCTATCTACACTAATAAATGAAGAATATATAGAAGATGTAACACTACAAGGAGAGGACTGTAATGGTTGCGTAATATTTACAAATAATAACCCTAAAGCATACATAACATGCAAAGATAATTCATATGAAACAGAAACAAGCGTTAACTGGAAAAGTATTTGTAATATAAACTAGGAGTGATAAAATGAAGAAAAAAAGGGGACAAGCACTTGTAGAATTTATAATAATACTTCCAGTCTTAATAATGCTTTTTTTTGGTGCTGTTGACTTTGGAAGAATAATATTAAGAAAAAATGAATTAGAAAGCTTAACTTCTGATGTAGTGACACTCTATAAAGAAGGGCGTAGCTATGATGATTTAGAAACATTTCTAAAAGAAAATAATAAAAACAATACTTTAACAGTAACTAATAAAGACAATGAATACATAGAATTCGAATTAAAAAGTGAAGTTGATTTTATAACCCCAGGACTAGAAAAAATCTTAGGCGAACCTTACAACATAACTGTAAGCCGGGTGATATATTATGATTAAACTAAACAAAAAAGGCCAATCCCTTATAATGTTTATAATATTTTTACCAATACTTCTCATGTCATTTGCATTAATAATTGACGTAGGCATGATGTATAATGCAAAAATAAAAGGTGAATCCTTACTCAAATATGCAAAAAAAGAAGGAGTTAATATAGAAGATTATTTTAAAATAAATGAAATAGAAATAATATCTCATGAGACAAATAGAAAAAACAACTCTACTTGTGATATAATCAATTTTAGAATAGAAAGTATATTTGGTAATCTAATAGGCTATGAAACATATGACATAAAGATAGAAGACTGCTAATTTAAGAAAGAAGGAAAAAAGAATAATGAGTAACATTGGAAAAACTTTATGTATATACTCTCCAAAAGGTGGAGTAGGTAAATCAATATTATCACTAAACTTAGCTGGTATAGCATCTAAAATGAACTATAAAGTACTATTATTAGATTTTGCAGTACATACTGGCGTTTTAAACATGATAATAAATGAAGAAATAAAAAAAACACTTTATCATTTAACAGACGATATGGTTAATAATCGTTTTAAAAAAATAGGTGATTATGTATACAAATACACAGATTCTATTGATGTTTTATCAGCACCAAAAGATCCAAGACAAGGTAACAAAATAAGTAGCCGCTATTTAAGTATGATAATAGAAAAAGTTAGAAATAATTATGATGTAATTATAATAGACACAGGTGCTAAAATGGATGAAATAAATATTGTAACATTAGATTCAAGTGACTTAATACTATTTGTAATAGATAATGATATGTATACATTAAAAAACACACGAAACATACTTAATATATTTAATGATTGTAACATAACAAACTATAAAGTATTACTAAATAACTCAATTGATTTTAAAACACCATATTTTAGCATAATGGATATGAAAAAAATAATCGGAGCAAACATAGACTACACTCTTAGTAAAGATTTATTTATGAAAGACTTAACATCTTACTTATATGAATGCAAAATACCATCACTATTAGATGGATTTGATAAAAAATATAAAGAAGATGAATCTAATATGAGAATAATAATAACAGATTTAAAAAGGGGTGAAGTAAATGAAAAAAACTAGTTTAGTAGATGCTTTTGAAGTAACAAAAACACACAGAAGTGTAATCCCCTTAACAGATTATGAAATATTTCAAGATAAAGAATTATTAGACGAACTTAGAACTAAAATAATAGAAAACTTAATAGATACAGAAATTCCAGAATCAGCAAGTCTTAATGAATACATAAATGCTGAAATAGATAGAAGTATAGAAGGATATGACTTAACAAATTTAGAAAGAAGTCATATATATAATTTAATAGACAATGAAATAAATGGATATGGACCTTTAACAGAATTATTACAAGATAAAAACATAACAGAAATAATGGTAAACGGTCCAGATGAAATATATATAGAAATAGATGGTCAATTAATAAAAGATGAAAGTGTTTCATTCATAAATGATGAACATATAATAAGAACAATACAAAGAATGATCCAACCTCTTGGAAGAACAATAGATGCATCTAGTCCAATGGTTGACTCTAGACTAAAAGATGGTTCTCGTATAAATGCAGTAATCCCACCACTTAGTTTAAAAGGTCCAGTAATAACTATAAGAAAGTTTAAAGAAAGTGTTGGAACAATAGACGATCTTTTAAGAATGGGTACTATGACCCCATATATGGCTAGATTTCTTGAAGCTTGTGTATTAGGAAGACTAAACATGATAATATGCGGAGGAACTGGCTCAGGAAAAACAACTCTTTTAAATATATTAAGTAGCTTTATAAGTGGAAGAGAAAGAATAGTAACCATTGAAGATGCGGCAGAACTAAGACTTATGCAAGAACATGTAATCCCACTAGAAACAAGAGTAATGAATTATGACAGAGATGGAGAAGTAACTATCAGAGATTTAGTAATCAATGCTCTTCGTATGAGACCAGACAGAATTATAGTAGGAGAGTGTCGTGGAAAAGAAGCATTTGATATGTTACAAGCGATGAACACAGGACATGATGGATCTTTAACAACACTACACGCCAATGGATCGGTAGACGCATTAAATAGATTAGAAACAATGGTACTAATGAGTGGATTAGATATCCCAATAAAAGCAATACGTGAATATATATTTAATGCAATAGATCTAGTTGTAAACATTGAGAGACTAAATGATGGTAGAAGAAAAGTAGTAAGTATAAGTGAACTAGTTGGAGTAAAAGATGGTTCAATAATACTAAAAGACATATTTGCATTTAAACAAGAAGGAGTTACTGAAAAAGGTACTGTTAATGGAGAATTTATAAGATATGATTTTACACCTAAAATCCTTACTAAACTAAAACAAAAAGGAATAGTGGATATAGATTATATCTTTGAAAATCCAGGAGGTAAAAATGAAACAAGGCGTAATAATTGAACTCTTAGTAATACAAATTATAATAATCCTCCTATTAATTCTTTTACTAATATATGTAATAAAAGTTAGACACAACATAGCACTAGAAAAAAAATTTAGTAAATACACTATCGGAAGACTTGAAAATCATGAAATTTCTATATTTGATAAAATAAATAAATTTATAAGTAACATAATTAAAACAGTATCGAACTTAATAAAAAAATCTGAAATATTATCAAAATATGGTTTATCTTATGAAAAACATATATCTTATGATGAACTTGAACATAAAAGTGGTATAGATTATATAAGTACTAAAATTCTATTAGGATTAATAACTTTAATTTTATACCTTATTACAATGATGTTTCAATATAGCCACGTGACTTTATTAGGACTACTTATGAGTTATTTAGTTGGATTCTTTATAGTTGATTTATACGTACAAATAGAATTTAGAAAGAAAAGAAAACAAATAAGCGAAGATTTATTAAAAGCTATTATAATAATGAATAACTCATTTAAAAGTGGTATGAGTATAATGCAAGCAATTGAAATTGTAAAAAATGAGCTAACCGGGGCAATAGGTGATGAATTTAAAAAAATATATTTAGATATGTCTTATGGTCTTACAATAGAAACTGTATTTGATAGATTCTATAAAAGAGTTCGTCTAGATGATGCAAAATTTATAAGCACTAGTTTAACATTATTAAATAAAACAGGAGGAAACATAGTAAAAGTATTTAAAAGTATAGAAAGAGAATTCTTTGACAAGAAGAAACTAAATGATGAATTAAAAATGGCAACGGCATCAAGTATGTTTGTATATAAATTACTTTTAGTAATACCATTTATAGTATGCTTTTTAATATTTATATTAAATCCAAGCTACTTTAATCCTTTATTTAAAACACAAATAGGTTTACTGGTAATTTCATTAATATTACTTCTATATATTATGTATGCTATAATTATTAAAAGAATAATGAGGATTGATATATGATGAACAATAGATTTATAGAAAAAATTTATACTAAAAAAAGTATAAACAGAATAAAAAAGAAAACTACCTTATTAGGCATATATAATAAAATAGATCCAATAGATTTTATGAATGCTAGATTAATAATAAGTTTATTGATATTCTTTATAACTTTTTTAGTTTCTTCTTATGCATATATATTAAGTCCAGTTTTAACTATCGCATTTTATATTGGAGTAGAATATATAGTACTAGATATGAGAATAAAAAAACGTAGCTCAAAATTAGATTATGAAGCACTATTTTTCTTTGAAGTTTTAACACTATCATTAGAAACTGGAAGAAATTTAAAAGGTGCTTTAGATCTAACTGTAAGAAACATTGATAGTGAACTAAGTGCCGAATTTGCCTCTATGCTAGAAACAATTGATTATGGTAAAACATTAACAGAAGCATTAAATGATATGAAAAAAAGAATACCAAGCGACACAATAAATAATGTTATTCTAAATATAACACATTCTAATGTATTTGGTAATGAAGTAGTTGAAACTCTTTACAATCAAGTAGATTACTTAAGAGATAAAAAACTATTTGAAGCAAAAGCCCAAATTGCCAAAATGCCAATAAAGATAAGTGTAGTATCTGTAGTATTCTTTATTCCAATAATTTTACTTTTAATTTTAACCCCAGTTTTATTAGAACTAATTTAGTTAAAATCATTGAATAAAATAATATAATTTGATAAAATGTACTTAATGAAGGAAACTTCATAAAATAAAAAGGAAGCATTTAGCATTGCTGAATGCCTACCCAATTTTAGTGGTAGACATTAGTCCATATAAAGGGCTGATGTCATTTTTTTAATATCAACATCAATATGATGCAGAGTATCAAAATTTCACAAATGCGTTTTAAAACACACAGAATAAACTTCTTTAAGTTCAAAACCTACTCACCTCCTCATCAAGTTATTTTCATGATGTATTAATTGGTTGTGATAGGTAGACATCCAGTTACTAAACTGCTCCTAAATAAAGACTAACATAGTTTAAGATGTTTGTCTATAAAAATATGTACCTAAATAAAATACTGAAAATTGAATTTTGTTCTCCCAATTTTAATTATTGTATAAATCTTCTAATCAGTAACATACTAGTATTATCTGAAATAATAAAAAGTTATTGACAGTAGTAATATAAAATAATAAAATGTAAGTGTAGATAATAAAAGGAGACGCGCGTTACTATGAAGAAACTAATCTCTCTTGATTTGATAGATAAAAAAATCGGGGGGGGTTACTACTAAACCCTTCTAGTTTTTTTCATGTAAAC
>CANSAJ010000010.1 GCA_947644695.1 uncultured Bacillota bacterium
ATTAGAAAACTCAGTAGTAGTATGTGATGGAAATGCAGAAGGAAGTATAGAAGGAGAGAAAATAACAATAAGTAAGATAACATCATCACAAACATGTAGAGTAACAACAGAAAAGATAAACTACAACTTAACAATGAATATAACAGGTGGTACTATTAAGCCAAGTAATGTAATGGTAGCGCATGGAGATTCAGGAGAATTCACAATAACAGCTAGTACTGGCTACACCTTAGATAATCCAACAATCACATGTACTGGAGGAGCTAGTCACACTTTAAATGGAAGTACCCTCACTATAAGTAATGTTAAACAAACACAGACATGTAGTGTAGTATTGAAAGAAGATACAAAAACATTAAAAGATCAAATCTTAGCAGATCATACAACAAGACCAGGGTCTAGACCAAATTTAAATAGTGATGTATTTGTGACAGAGAATACAAAAACATTATACACAGCGAGTGGAAATCAAACCGAAGGAGGAAAGACAGTATATTACTTCTCTGGTAATGCTTTAGATAACTGGGTATATTTCGCAGATATATACTGGAGAATAATCAGAATAAATGAGGATGGAGGTGTAAGACTTCTTTATGTAGGCTCAGATAAAAATACTACATCAGGATATATAGGAAAAAGCTCATATAATAATTCATCTAATGGTCCTCATTATGTAGGATACATGTTCGGTAGTACTACAGGAAGCCTGGACATTGATAGAACAAATAGCATTAACTCCAAAATAAAAGATTTAATAGATCCGTGGTATGATAATACAATAAAACCAGATTATAATGACTACGTAAGTAGAACAGCGATTTATTGTAATGATCGAGCAAATGAAGGATATAGTACATCAAGTACATTCCACTTTGCTGGATTTAAAAGATTAAAAGATGCAAAAGCTCCATCATATAAATGCGGAAATAATGCAAGTGGAAGTTTGTACACAGGAACCAATGGAGCAAGTCTAGCTGATAAATTTACAGGAAGCACAACTACAGGAAATGGGAAACTAACTAATCCAGTAGCCTTAATAACAGCAGATGAGGTAGCATATGCAGGAGGTAAATGGGATATAACTTCGCCAACATATTATTATTTAAATGCAAATAGCGAAAGCGTAACTGGATCTACATATTGGTGGACAATGACCCCTTACTCTTGCAGCGGAAGTGGAAATGGTCGTGCAAGGATGTTCTTTGTTCATGGATATGGAGCTCCTGGAAGATTATCTGATATGTATATTTCAGAGTCATCTCCTTCCATACGTCCAGTTCTATCTCTAAAATCATGCGTCAAATGGAAAAGTGGAAATGGAACAAGTGATAACCCATATGAAGTTAGTATAGATAGTACCTGCGAAGGATTAGAAAACTAAAATCAAAACAAAATAAAGATTCTCAGAATGAAAAGAGAATCTTTTTAAGATTAATGCCAAATTATCCCAATAAAAAGGCAAAAAATTAATTATAAATATCGTTAATACTTTAAAAATAAAAAATTATTTGTTATAATTAAATAAACAATAAGAGAGGTATGTATGAAACAAATAATAACTAGCTTAGATTTAGGCTCAAGTAGTGTAAAAATTATTGTTGGTGAAATTTACAGAGAAGAACTATTTGTTTTAGCATGCTCAGAAGTAAAGAGCAGGGGAATAAAAAAAGGACTAATAGTAGATGGAGATAAAGCACTTATAAGCATTAAAGAAGCACTACGAAGAACTGAAGAAGTACTTGGAATAAAAATAGACAAATTAATTATCACAACACCTTCATACTATGCTGACTTCTTTAAAGGTGAAGGCTATACGACAATTACTAGAGAAGAAAAGATAGTAAATGGTAATGATATCACCAAAGCCTTACAAGCCTCAGTTTATAATAGAATAAGCCCAAATTTAGAATTAGTAAGTGTAAGCCCAGCAGAATTTATTGTAAACGACCAAAGTATAATTAAAGATCCTAAAGGACTAGAAGCTTATAAATTATCAGTAAATTCTATCCTAGGAACAGTTCCTAAAAAGAATGTATTTACCTTAATAAGTGTTTTAGAAGCCCTTGGGGTTAAAGTAGTAGACATAGCTTTTGGTGGTCAAGCTGATTATTATGAATTTAGAAAGCCAGAATACAAAGATGCACTAGGTGCAGTGATAAATATTGGAGCTAACAAAACAGAAATAAGCATAATAAATGAAGAAATATTAGTAAGCACAGAAGTCTTGGAAGTTGGCGGAAAAAATATAGATAGAGACATAAGTTACATATATGATTTAACGCTAGAAGACAGTAGACAATTAAAAGAAAATTTTGCTCTGGCACATAAAAGCAATGCAAGCACTAACGAAATAGTGGAATGCTTGACAAAGGCAAATGAACATATTAAAATAAATCAATATGAGGTAAGCGAAATCGTTTATTCACGTATTAGAGAAATATTAGAACTTTCAAAAAAACAAATAAATCACTTAACAAAAAAAGATATAAGTTATATAATAATAACTGGGGGCACTACTGAGATGGACGGATTTACTAGAGTATACAAAGAGGTCTTTGGTAAAAATGCAACAATTACAAAAGTAGATGACTTAGGAGTTAGAAACAACAGATATAGTAGTGCACTAGGAATAATAAAACTATATAGAGAAAAATTAAAATTTAGAGATTTAATAGCATCCACAGTTACAGAAGAAGAACAAGTAGAATTATTTAGTGATAAGAAAAAAATGGATGGAAACAGTTTATTAGGAAAAGTATATAGCTACTTTTTCGACAATTAAGGAGAGTGTATGATGGAAGGAAACTCATTAGAGATGTTACAAATAGCTAATATAAAAGTTATTGGCGTAGGTGGCGGTGGATGTAATGCCGTTAATAGAATGATAGAAACTGGACTTAAAGGGGTAGAATTTATAGTAGCTAATACTGATATACAAATATTAAATACCTCTCTTGCAAAGACAAAATTACAAATAGGAGCTTCAATAACTGATGGACTAGGTGCAGGAGCAGATCCAGAAGTTGGTAGGGAAGCAGCACTTGAAAGTAGAGATGAAATAGAAGATGCTTTAAGAGGTGCAGACATGGTATTCGTAACATGTGGTCTTGGTGGAGGAACAGGAACAGGTGCGGCTCCAGTAATCGCAGAAATTGCACAAGGCCTAGGATGCTTAACAGTTGCAATAGTTACAAAGCCATTTAAATTTGAAGGTAAGAAAAGAATGGACCATGCGCTTCTTGGATTAGATGAATTAAAAAAACATGTTGATACATATGTAGTAATCCCAAATGATAGATTAAGAGATCTAATAGATAAATCTACACCTATGACAGATGCATTTAAAGAAGTCGATAATGTATTAAGATTAGGAGTACAATCAATTTCAGATTTGATAAGCGTGCCAGGATTAGTAAACTTAGACTTTGCAGATGTAAAAGCAATAATGGAAAATCGTGGTCAAGCATTAATAGGAATAGGGGTTGGATTTGGAGAGAATCGTGCAATAGAAGCAGCGAAACAAGCAGTATCTAGTCCTTTACTTGAAACTACAATTAACGGAGCAACAGATTGTATAATAAATATAACAGGTGGAAACAGTTTAACTTTATTTGAAGCTGAAGATGCAGCAGAAGTAATAAGAGCTGCAGCTAATACCGACATTAATATAATATTTGGTGCAGTAATAAATGAAGTACTATCAGATGAAGCTGTTGTAACAGTTATTGCCACAGGATTTGAAGAAGAAAGTGAACCTTTATATCAAACATATCCTGCAGGTAATGATAGAATAGAAACGATAAATGAAGATGATGACTTACCACCATTCTTAAGAAATAGAGATATATAAAAATAACTTCACAACTAATGTGAAGTTTTAAAATGGCATTTAACTCAAAAAAATCGGTATTTATTTAACTTTTTTTGAGTTAAATTATAAAATTAACTTAGGTGAAAATAAAATGGAAAGAAAAGCGATGAGAAAACTTCTAGAATGGAAACGAAAAAAAGATAAAAAACCCTTATTAATATATGGTGCAAGACAAGTGGGAAAAACCTACTTAGTATCAGAATGATATTACCAAATATGCAAATGGAGAAATATCTAATAAAATTCTTGCATCTTTTAAATCTATACCAATTCAATTAGCTAAGGAAAATAAAAAATTTCAATATAAATTAATACAAAAGGGTGGAACTAGTACTATATTTGGTGAATCAATTAACTGGCTAGAAAATGCAGGTATAGTAAATAAATGTTATAAGACAAAAATAGGAATTCCTTTAAAAATGTATGAAGAATTAGAATCATTTAAACTTTACATGGCAGACACAGGACTACTAACCAATTTATCAAATTTCCCTTTATATTTAATAAAAAATAAAGAAGCTAGTAACGATTTAATGATAGGTATGTTAACTGAAAATTATGTTTCATCTTCTTTAAAATTTAATAATATTAATTTAAATTATTGGAAAAATGATTATACTTCAGAAATTGATTTTATTCTACAAAGTGAGAAGGGAAAAATAATACCAGTCGAAGTAAAAATAAGTGAAAACACAAAATCAAGAAGTCTTACAAACTATATGAATGAATATAATCCACCTTATGGAATAAGAATTTCATCTAAAAATTTTGGTTTCAACAATAATATTAAATCAGTACCTCTTTATGCAGTATTTTGTATAACAAAAGCAAATTTAGACGATTTATAAAAAAAACACCACCTAGTTGGTGTTTTGTTGTAATTTTTTTAAAGATTGTTTAACTTTCTTTGTTTCAACATTCTCTATAGTATACCATCCATACTCTGTCATTTTATTATAAAGTTCATCTTGTAATTTAATAATCTCATCTAAATTATGCTTTAAAACATTATGTATAGGCTTATTAGAACTTTCCAAAGATCCATGAACATAAACTTCTACAGTACTTTTAAGAACTAAAAGCATATTATCTAATAATAATTTATCACTCATTTGAAATATCCTCCATAACTTCCATTAATTTCTTTTTCATATTTTGATGTTTTTTAAGTTCGCTTTTCATAAAAGTAACTAAATCCTCATCATCTAAAGATTCAATAGTAAAATTACAAATATCAATCAAATTAGTTTCATGATTAATAGCATCCTCCATATAAAGCAATTCCTTTTGCGTCATAATAAATATCCTCCTAGTTCTATTATTAACTATATTAAAAAAAATTAAACATAAAAAAACAGCAAGATTAACTTGCTATTTAAAGTCTCCTATCTATTATAGAATTCAACAATTAGAGATTCATTAATCTCAGCATTAAGTTCTTCTCTTTCAGGATATCTAACATATGATCCTTCTTTTTTCTTAGAATCAAAAGTTACATAACTTACTCTGTTAGTATTATTCTCTAAACATTCATTAATAACTGGATGATTCATAGAACTCTCACGAACACTGATTACATCTCCAGGTTTAACTTGATAACTAGGAATATCAACTCTTTTACCATTAACTAGAATATGACCATGATTAACAATTTGTCTACTAGCTCTTCTAGTCTTAGCAAGTCCCATACGATAAACGATATTATCAAGTCTGCTTTCTAACATAATTAATAAGTTAACACCATGCATACCTTTCTTCTTACCAGCAGCATCGAATGTTTTTCTAAACTGTTTCTCAGTAAGTCCATACATAATTCTAACTTTTTGTTTTTCTTGAAGTTGAATTCCATACTCACTTAATTTCTTTCTACTAGTACCATGTTGTCCAGGTGCAGTAGTTCTTTTTCTTAAGTCTTTACCATTTTCTAAAGTACTAAATCCAAGTCTTCTAGATTTCCTAAAAGCAGGTCCTGTGTATCTTGACATATAAACGCCTCCTTATATAAATATTTGAAAGAGATGTTTATATACATTCTCATCTATAGGGTGTTCATTTTGAGACTTTCACTAATGGCTTAGCTACTAATCACTCATAAGATAACAAACACGTTATAAACTAAATGAATTCGCCATTTCTTTCATTAGTAAAGTATACTAGAAAGTTAAGAAAATATCAAGCTTTTTCTACAAGAAAGAACATAACAAAACTGTAATGTTTTAAAACATAATACTGTTGTAAAATATCTACATAATTTATCTAAAGTCACTTACTTGTCACTAAAACTAAACTATAATTACAAAATGCAACCAAATATCACCAGAAAGTAAAATAAAATTGGTGGAATGCAACTAAGTAGAATGATAGATTATTAGCGAGGTATTAATAATGAATATAATTATATTAACAGCAAAATTTGGATATGGCCACATAAGTGTAGCAGAAAGTATTAAAGAAAAACTATTAAAAGAAAACAAGAATAATAATGTAATAATAATGGATTTTATAAGTTACTTATTTCCTAGATTAAATAAATATATCTATGGTACATTTAATTTCTTAGTAAATAAATGCAGCAAAATATACAATATACTAAATCTAATCGCGCCTAAAAAAACAAGTGTTCCTTTAAAGAAAGTATTAGTTAAAAAGATAGAAAAATTAATAAAAGATAATAATATTGAAACTATTATATCAGTAGTGCCTATATGTTCTTCATATATATCTGCATATAAAAAAATAAATAATGATAATATCCCATTAAATACAGTCATAACAGATGTAGATGTTCATGATTTATGGATAAATAGTAATACAGACTTTTACTTTGTATCAAGTAAAAAAACTAAAATGCAACTGATTAATAAAAACATAAATAAAGAAAAAATAAAAATAACAGGAATCCCTGTTAAAGATAAATTCCAAATTAAAAATAAAAAAATAACGAGAAAAAATATTTTAATAATGGGTGGAGGATTAGGATTAATTCCTAATATAGATATGTTCTTAAATAAATTAGAAGAAAATCAAAATTTAAACACAACAGTAATAGTGGGAAACAACAAAAAACTTTATAGAAAACTTAATAAAAAATACCAAAATATCAAAATATTAAAATTCACAGAAAATGTTCATGAATATATGAAAAATTCAGATTTAATTATTACTAAAGCAGGTGGAATAACTTTATTTGAAGCTATAAAATCCAAAACACCATTATATATAATAAAACCTTTTCTAATGCAAGAAATAGGAAATGCAAAATACATAGAAGATGAAAATATAGGTAAAATTATTTGGAAAAAAGACAAAAACATAATAAATAAAATAATTGAATTGTTAAATAATAAAATAGAATTAGAAACCATGAAAATAAATATGCAAAAAATAGAAAAAAATTTGAATGAAAAATTATTACTAAATATAATAAAAGGGAGTACTGATACAAAATGCTTATAAAAGTATTTCTAATATTATTTCTAATATATTTTATTTATGCACCACTTCCAACTATATACTATAAAATAAAAACAAAAATTATAAGAAGAAACAAAGGTAATAAAATATATCTTACATTTGATGATGGTCCAAGTGAAAAATATACTCCTCTTTTACTAGCTCTTTTAAAAAAATACAACATTAAAGCAAGCTTTTTCTGTGTTGGAAACCAAGTAAAAAAATACCCTTATATAATTAAAAGAATGAAAAGTGAAAACCACTTAATAGGCACTCATTCTTATAAACACACCAGTGCTTACTTAATGAATATAAATACTACTAATAAAGATTTTAAAAAAACAAAAGAAATAATTAAATCATCATATTACCGCCCACCATGGGGAATAATAAACCTAGTAACTATTTACAACATAAAAAAATACAAATTAAAACTAGTATTATGGAATGTAATGGTAGGAGACTGGAAAGCTAATATAACTAATACCAAAATAACAAATCTATTATTGAAGAAAATAAAACCAGGTGATATAATCTGCTTGCATGACAATAATAAAAATAATAATTCCCCATTAAAAATGATTAAATCTTTAGAAGAAATAATTCCAAAACTTATAAAAGAAGGTTACAAATTTGAAACGGTAGATAAATATTATGAAGAAAAAAGATAATAAAATTAAAATATTTAATATATGTTTTTTTCTATTAATATTAATACTTACATTTATATTTATTTTCAAAAATAATGATATAACTTTAATTATAAAAAACTTAAAAAAAGTAAACTTAAAATATATAGTAATTGCTATATTATTTATGTTTATTTATATATCATGTGAAGGAATAAATATAAAAAGAGTATTAAAAAATTTAGGAAATAAAATAACATACATCTCCTCCTATAAATATGCTTTCATAGGATTCTTTTTTAGTGCAATAACACCTTCATCTACTGGAGGAGATCCTGCACAGTTATATTTTATGACAAAAGATAAAATCCCAGTTTCCCATAGTGCATTAGCACTTTTAGTAGAATTAACAAGTTTCCAATTAATGACATGTATTTTATCTCTAATAGGATTAATATATAACTTTAATTTACTATTTACAACAACTGGAAATTTAAAATATTTAATAATACTAGGATTAACCTTTAATATAACCTATCTAGTAATTCTAATAATAATGATATTTTCTAAAAAGTTAGCTTTAATCCTTGTTAAACTAATATCTAAAATATTAAATTTCTTTCACTACAAAAAAACAGAAAACTTTTATAACAAAGCTCTCAACCATATAGAAGAGTATCATAAATGTTCTATATATTTAAAAAATAACAAAAAAATACTACTCAAAGTAATTTTAACTACTTTAGTAGAAATAATTGTATATCACTCTATACCATATTTAATATCTCTATCATTTGGACTAAATAACATTAATCCAGTAACACTAATAACACTAAGCGGCGTCTTATTTACAACAGCTTCATTTATACCACTTCCAGGTTCAATGGGAGTAAGTGAAGGCAGTTTCGTAATAATATACAAAATGTTCTTTCCAAGACAAATACTTGGAAGTGCTATGCTAATCACAAGAGGAATCAATTATTACTTGTTTACTATTATAAGTGGACTAATAGTATTAATATTTACAATTTACTCTAAACTAAAAAAGACTTTAAAAACTAAACCAGCTAATTAAAGTCTTTTTAAATTAATTAATCTATATGTTTATATAATTTATGAATTGTTTCTTCACTAATATCGCCACTTATTAATGAACTTAATTCCTCATGAGACATATCATAAACATCATTAATAGTAGCTCTAGAATCAAATAGTAACTCACCATTATCATCTACAAAACCAAATTCACGCATTCTATCAGCTATTCTTCTATTTAATAAATCTTCATTATTAATAAATTTTATTCTTTTAGAAACTTCTTCTACTTGTCTTCTCCAAGAAATCATACTCTGAGCTTTTTCAAGGAATAAAACACCTAAAGCACCTGAAACCACACCATTTACAAAAGAATTAATACTTGATGAATCAATAGCAAAACAAAGATGAGAAAAAGACATAAATACCTAAACCTGCTAATATAAGAGAACTATCTGGATCTAAAGAACTAGAATATAAAGAATTCACTAACTCTTTTGTTTCCGTTCTCATATACCTTAAAATAGCTAATTCATTACTTACACTATAAGGCCAGTTAAACTTAGCAAAACCACAATTTACCACAATATTTCCATCTTTAACACTATAGTTTCTAATAAATAAATTATTATCAATAACTTTCTCAAAATCCATAAAAACCTCTCCTTCAAAGCATATTCTAACTGTTTTAAAATAATTGTCAATATTCTTTAGCATAATTAACATAATTTTACAATCAGGAAAAATAATATTTACCATCAAAAACCAACAAATTTTTTAACTTTTACTTTTAGAATTATACAAATAGTGATAAAATACTAATAGAGAGTAGGTGAAATAAGTGAATAGCGGTTTAATCCTAGGCGTTATTACGATATATGCCTCTGGTTTCGTCCTAATGATATTGACAATATATGGAATCAGAAAAAGAACAAAGACAAAATTAGAAAATGAATTAACAAGACTAGAAACTTTAAAAAACCTAATTATTTCTTCTGGTATATTATCAGAAATGGAAAAAGTAAAAAGTCTTATAAATAATGAAAAATTAGATGATAAATATAAAAAATGGAATAAAAGGTATAAAAAAATAGAAAAAGAAAGTATACCAAAATTAACAGATAAGCTTTTAGAAATTGAAGGACTGATTGAAGACAAAAATTTTAAAGAAGCTTCTTTTAGTCTTGCACGAGCAGAATTAGACATTTATTATGTAAAAACAGACATGGAATTATTACTAGACAGTGTAAAAGATTTAACTATGAGTGAAGAAAGAAACAGAAATGCAGTTACTAAATTAAAAGCACTTTATAGAGAAGTAGTAAATAAATACACAAATAATAAAAATGATTATAAAGAAATGACTACCTCAATAGACTTACAATTCGAAAATATTAATAAACTCTTCAGTGCATTTGAAAGAGTAATGGAAAATAATGACTATGACGAAGTTGGTAAGATAGTTCATGCACTTGACGATCTAATTAAAAATATAAAAGTTGTAATAGACGAAGTACCTACAATTATTTTAATGGGAAGACTAGTAATACCTAAAAAAATAACTGAATTAAAATCTCTAGCTTCAAAAATGAAAAAAGATGGATACAATGTAGAATACATAAATCTTGAATATAACATAGAAGAAGCAGAAAAAAAATTAAATGATATTCTAGACAGAATGAAAGTTTTAAACTTAGAAGATTCCATATTTGAATTAAAAACTATGTTAGACTATTTTGAAGGATTGTATGGAGATTTTGACAAAGAAAAACAATGTAAAAAAGAATATGAAACATATATGAACACAATTGGTACAAAATTAGCTAGACTGACTCAAGTAATAAAAAATATATTCTTAGAATTAGAAGAAATTAAAGAATCATATGCGCTAACAGAAGAAGAACTTAAAAGCCTAGAAGGAGTAAACAAAGAACTTGCAAGTGAAAAAGAAAGCTTCAAAAAAATAAATGATAGAACATTAACAAAAGTAACACCATATTCCCGCCTTGCTAAAGAATGTGAACTAATAAGTGTTAGAATAGCAAGTACGGAAGATAAACTAGAAAGCATAATCAAAAGCTTAGGAAGCTTAAAAGAAGACGAAGTACGAGCAAGAGAACAATTAACTGAAATAAGAACTATATTAAAAGATGCAAAACATAAAATGAAAGAATATAAACTACCTGTAATTCCTAAAACTTACTTCGTAGAACTAGAAGAAGCAAAAGAAGGAATACAAAGTATAATAAAAGAACTAGAAAAAAAACCTATAGTCATAACTGACTTAAATACAAGGGTTGATACTGGAAGAGACTTAGTATTAAAACTATATACTTTATCAAACGAGCTAACAAAAACAGCAGGAATGGCTGAAATGGCAATAGTTTATGGAAACAGATATAGATCTTCTTATAAAGAAATAGACTATGGTCTTACTAAAGCTGAAAAAGAATTTACTAGTGGAAACTATAGAAAAAGCTTAGAAACAAGTTTAAATACATTAAATCAAGTAGAACCAGGAATACATAAGAAACTTATGAGTGCTTACGAAAAATAGAAAGAAGTGGAGTAAATGGCAAAAAAGAAAGAAAAAAAAGACGATAATAAAAAAGAATTTCCCTACGCAAAAGAATTACAAGGATTAGCCCTTGTACTAATTGGACTTCTAGGATTTGGTAAATTTGGACCAGTTGGAAGAGTAATAAGAAATTTTGCTGTTTTCCTTTTTGGAAACTGGTATATCTTAGGATTAATAATATCAGTAATATTAGGTGGTGCAATATTAATAAAAAGAAAAGGACCAAATCTACTAAATGCAAGACTTCTTGGAATATATACAATAGTAATTGCAGTCCTTCTTTTAGCGCATTTAGAATACGTAAAAGATAATGACTTAACTGGTGTAGCAATATTAAAAACAACAGTAAATAATATAGTTTCGTCATTTAATAATCCTAACTTGATAAGATACACAGGAGGAGGAATAATAGGTGCATTATTTGCAACAGCATTTGTATCACTATTTGATATAACAGGAACACTAATAGTAATAGCAATTATAACACTATTTGGTATTGTTATGCTATTTGATATAACATTAATAGATTTATTCAAAATGATAATAAAACCATTTAAACGTAAACCTAAAGAACCAAATAAAGAAAAAGTATTACATGAAAGTGAAGAAGAAATAGAATCTCCTTATGAAGAAGATAAAATAATAATAACAAATATAAATGAAATAACACATAAAGAAAGACCAAAAGAAATAGAAACAACAGCACCTTTAGTAGGTGAAGAAATAGAAGAACATTATGAAACAAAGCCTATACTTGAAGGTGAATACTGCCTTCCTAATATAGATCTTTTAGTAGGAAGTAAAAACAAAGGTAAAGTTAACTCAACTGAATTTATAACATCTAATAATAAAATATTAGAAAGAGTTTTTGGAGACTTTGGAATTTCAGGAAGAGTAGTTGAAGTTCATGTAGGACCAACTGTAACACAATTTGAAGTAGAAATAAAAGCAGGAACAAAAGTAAATAAAATACTTAGTATAAATAGAGAAATAGCTTTAGCTTTAGCTGCAAAAGATGTAAGAATACAAGCACCTATTCCAGGAAAAAGTACTATAGGAATTGAAATACCAAATCCTATAACTAGTGAAGTAAAAATGAAAGATATTCTAGTAGGAATACCTAAAAAATTAGATAACTCAAAACTAGTCGCACCTCTTGGATTAGATATAATGGGAAATGTACAATATTTTGAAATCAACAAAGCACCACATATGCTAGTCGCAGGTTCTACAGGTAGTGGTAAATCTGTATGCATAAATAACATAATAACATCAATATTAATGCGAGCTAAACCAGATGAAGTAAAAATGATACTAGTAGATCCTAAAAAAGTAGAATTAAACTGTTATGAAGGTGTACCTCATCTAATGAGACCTGTAGTAACAGATCCTAAAAAAGCAGCAGTCGCACTCCAAAAAGTATGCGACATAATGGATGAAAGATATGATCTATTTGCAGACAGTGGAACGAGAAACATCGGGTCATACAATGAGTATGTAGAAAAGCATCCAGGTAAGGAAAAACTACCCTTTATATTAGTAATAATAGATGAATTAGCAGATTTAATGATGGTAGCAAGTAAAGAAGTAGAAGAAGCAATTATGAGAATAACACAACTTGCCCGCGCTGCAGGAATACATTTAATTGTTGCAACACAAAGACCATCCACGGATGTAGTAACAGGTTTAATAAAATCAAATATACCTACACGTGTAAGCTTTATGGTATCTAGTAATATTGACTCAAGAACAATATTAGACATGGGAGGAGCAGAAAAACTTTTAGGAAAAGGAGACATGCTTTTCTTACCACCAGGTGAAGCATCACCGATAAGAATTCAAGGTTCATTCGTATCTGATGATGAAATCAACAGAGTAGTAGAATTTGTAAAAGCTCAAGGACATGCTCCTAAATATGATGAAAAAATGGTAGACTTAGAAAAAAATCCAAAAGAAGAACCAATAAACTCTGGAGTTCCAGAAAGCGATGAAGATGACCCACTATATAATGAAATAGTAGAATTTGCAATACGAACTGGAAAAATAAGTGGCTCATTAATACAAAGAAAATATCGACTTGGTTATAACCGAGCAGCAAGAATAATTGATTTGCTAGAAGAAAAAGGTATAATCGGACCACAAAATGGTTCCAAGCCTAGAGAAGTTTTAGTAAAGTTAGAAAATAAAAATATAGAAGGAGAAGAATAATGCCAACACCACACATAGAATCTAAAGAAGAACAAATCGCACCTTTAGTAATAATGCCAGGAGATCCAAAAAGAGTAGAATATATAACCAAAAACTACTTAGAAGATTATGAATTAGTAAACGAAGTAAGAGGAGAACTTGCCTATACTGGATATTATAAAGGAAAAAAAGTGACAATATTCTCAAGTGGAATGGGTATACCTTCTATGGGTATTTACAGTCATGAATTATTCAAATTTTATAACGTTGAAACTATAATAAGAGTAGGAAGTGCGGGTTCTTATAATGAAAATCTAAATGTAAATGATTTATTTATAGTAAATAGCTCATATTCTGAAAGTAAATATGCAAAAGATTACTGTAATAAAACAAACGATATTGTTGAATCAAACCAAGAATTAACTAATTTGATATCTGAAACTGCCAAATCTTTAGACTATCAAGTAAAAATAGGAAGATGTTACTCAGCAGAAGCCTTTTATACAAAAGACTTTGATATGAATGACATGAGAGAGACAAAAAAATGTGACTGTGTCGAAATGGAAACATATAGCTTATTTACAAATGCAAAAGAATTAAACAAAAAAGCTTCTTGTATTCTAACTATTTCTGATAGCTTTATAACAGGAGAATCCTTAAGCAGCGAAGAAAGAGAAAAGAACTTTAATAAAATGATAACACTGGTTTTAGAAAGTATTCTCAAAATAGATTAACTATGTTTATTACATAGTTTTTTAGTGCTTGCTAATTAAATTTTAAAAATAATAAAAAGAGTTTTGCATTTTTTTGTCGTATATATTTTTAGGGGTAAATAAATAATATAACTAAAATGGAAAAAATAGGTTATAATAACTTTGGAGGATAGCCATGGATTATAAAAAAGAAAAAAAACAAAATTATAATTTACACTTAGTTAAAACCGATAGATTTAAAGAACTAATTGTATCAGTAAGATTTACAAAAACATATGACAAAGAAGAAGGTGCTTACTTAAAATTATTAGAAAGACTTATTATAACAGGAGGAACAAAAAAATATAAAACATTAAAAGATTTAAGTAAAGAACTAGAAAATTTATATAGATCTAATATTTATTCAAGATTTTTTGCGACAAGTAAAAACATGACATTTGAAATGAGACTTGTTATGGTTAATCCAAAATATACAGAAGATTTTATTTATGAAGATGCTTTCAAGCTATTTAAAGAGATACTTACTAGTCCAAAACTCAAAGATAATAAATGGGATGATGAAATTTTTAATAGCGAAAAAGAAAATCTAATAAGATCTATACAGAACGTTAAAGAAAGTCCAGATGCTTATGGAAGAATAAGATTTGAAGAACTTTTTTACAAGGGAACTGTATACGAAGAAAATAATTATAAAAACATTAAATTATTTGAAAATTTAGAAAATAAAAAACTATATGAAATTTATAAGAGACTTTTTAAAGATTATAAAATAGATGTTTTTGTAATAGGCGATATAAATGAAGAAAAAACAAAAAAAGAAGTAGAGAACTTACTAAAAGATTTTAAAGAGAATAATAACGTTTCAAATGAATTATACATTAATCTAAAAAATAAAAATTTAATAGAAAGTAAAGAAAAAATAAACACAACCCAATCTAATTTATTTGTAGGCTGCACTATAAATAATCTGACAGAAGAAGAAAGAAAATATAAATTAATACTTTATAATACAATTTTAGGAACAATGAATAATTCTGTATTATTTGTAAATGTAAGAGAAAAACATTCATTATGCTATCATATAGGAAGTATTATCAATAGATTTACTGATACTATTGTAATAGACTCAGGAATAGATAAAGAAAACTATGATAAAACTATAAGCCTTATAAAAGATAGTATAGAAAGTATGAAAAATCCAAATGTAATAAAGAAGCTTATTCAAAATGCTAAAAAAACACTTGAAATAGCTTATAATGATTTTTATGATAATATACTAAAAATAATTGATTACTATTATTTAAATGAATTATCTCCATGGCCAAGTATAGAAGAAAGACGAAAAATAGTAGAACAAATTACAGTAGAAGAAATATGTGAAATAGCAAATAAAATAGAAATAAAAAGTATATTTTTATTAGAAGGGAGCTTAAATGAAAACAATTAAATATAATTTTGATGAAGAAATTTATGAAAGTACTCTAGATAATGGCTTAAAAATATACTTATATCCTACCAATAAAACTAAAAATTTCTATATAACAGTTTCAACTCATTTTGGCTCAGAAGTAATGTCCTATAAAAAAGGAGATAAAAAGTATGAAGTAACTAAAGGCAGCGCTCATTTCCTAGAACATCGTGTCATGGACTTCACTAAAAATAAAGATGCAATGGAAAAAATAAATGAATTTGGATCTATTGTGAATGCTTATACTACTTATAACGGAACAAATTATAATCTTTTTGGACATGATAATATATATGAAAATATGGAATTACTATTTGACCGTGTATTTAAAGCAGACATAAAAAAAGAAGATGTAGAAAATGAAAGAGGAATTATATTAGAAGAATATAATATGTATTTTGATGATCCTTATTTTCTTTTACATAATAACTTAAATCAAAATATATTTCAAAAATCTTTTATAAAATATCCTGTATTAGGAACAAAAGAAGGAATAGAAACGGTAACAGTAGATGAATTAAAAAGATTGTACAAAGATTTTTATGTCCCTAATAATATGTTTATCATAATAACTGGTAACTTTAATATGGATGAAGTACTTAGTTATATTAAAGAATATACAAAAAATATGAAGACAAAAAAAGAACTTCCAAAAATAATAAAACCTAAAGAATCTGATGAAATTAATGTAGAATATGAAGAAATATCTTTAGACATAAAAGAGCCTAAAATAATAATAGGATATAAGACAAAAATTCCAGACAAAAAAACTACAATAAAATATAAAATTATGATTAATATTTTATTATCTAACAAATTTAGTTCAACTGGAGATGCATATGAAGAACTAAATAATAAAGGAATAAAAAGATTTGATTATGGAGTAGAAGTTGTTGATGAATACTTATTAATTTACTTTAAAGCTAGTACAGATAAAGTAGAAGAATTTATAAAAATAATAGAAAAATATATCACTAATCTAAAAATAGATGAAGAATCACTAGAGAGGAAAAAACGAGGAAAACTAAGTTCACTAATTTTATCTTTTGAAGACATAATGCAAATAGAAGACAACATAGCTACTGAAATATTTACTTACAATAAATTGATAAATAATATGAATGATATAATTAAAAGCATTACATTAAAAGAAATAAATGATACAGGAGGAACAGTAAATTTAAATAATAAAAGCACACTAAAAATCAATCCAAAATAGTGTACTTTTTTATTTGACAAAGTTATAATATTTTGCTATTATTAACAGGCGAAAGGAAGGGTAAAATGGACTTAAATAGCAGAAGATATAGAAAAATGCCAATTTCAGAAATAATATATTATTCAGTGTTTCCTAAAAAAAGTGAAGACATGGATGCTTTAAAACTAGAAGATTTCTTAAGAACTAAAAGATTAAAATCACTTTATAAATGCAACGAAGGGAAAGTAGAAAGTTTTATAAGACGTGAACAAGAGATAATTACTTTACGAGGTCCTATTCAAAGAGATTACTTATTTTCTTTGAATAAATCTATAGTTGAAGCTAAAGAATTAATATTTGGTAATCCTATAAATGAAGAGTTTTCTTCTCCACAATATTATCATTTAACATTAAGTGAAATAATTAGTAGTTTAGCAATTTTCGGAAAACTTTCGTCTATTTATAATACTAGATATACTAGATTTCTAGTAGAATCTCAAAAATCAGATGGAATTAAAAGACAAGAGTTAGAAAAAAAAGCTATAGAAGAAAGTCAAATGCGTAGTTTTTATGCGAGTGAAAAAAATAAATTATTTGACTTAATGTTGAATAGATTTAATACAAACGTAGATAATACAAACTTGATGGAATTTTTAAAAGTTTCATCTATCATATTAAAAGAAATAATAAATTTATCAGGAGATACTTACACAAAATTTAATTCATTAGAGAATTTACACTTTAATATGCCAAGTTATGATACAGGACTAATAAAAAGATACTGTCCAAATTTTGAATTAGAATGATTTAACTCATTCTTTTTTTTATTATAAAAATATTGCATTTTTGCGAGTATGTTTTTATAAGTTCTTAAATGTCGTTATAACTTTTATTTATAGGAGTTTATGATATTTTTATTTTTTGAAGATGTTCACATATATTTTTATAATTTTTTACATTTTAGCTTTCAAAAGTAGTAAAAAAGTAATAAATTTTCAGCAATTGTTTTGCATAATCATTTTAAATATTAAAAAAATACTATGTGATGTCATAGTATTGAAATATATTTCTATGAGCGAGACTAGTGGAATAGCCACTAAAGTTTTCGCCATAATAGGGGATAATATTACCCTTATTATGTAGCATGAAGCATGTAGCAAAAAATTATTCTTTAAATATTAAATCATGCTTTATATTTGGTATAAAAAATGCGTTTTTATAATTATTATATTTAACTTTTTATTTCAATTGGGCACTTTCATTCTTCAAATAGAAATTACAAGTAGTATAATTTCTATCTAATGGTTCCTCTGAATGAATAGGTTGCTTATATATATTACTAAGTCCTTCAAAATCGAATGAAATACTTTCTATATTAGAAATATCTTCTTTACCAATAATTGAATATGCTGGAACATATCCGCTATTAAGAGCAACTGGGTTTGTTGAATCATATAAAATCAAAGTGCCATCTTTCATTTGAAATATATTAAATGCATGTTCTTCTTCTGTTCCTTCAGAACTTAGTTTACCAAATACTAAATAACTTTTTATTCCACAAAACTCTGCTATATTTTGTACTGCGGCACTTCTCTCTGAACATAGTGCAGAATTATTTTTATAGAAATCTGCTATTGATATTTGAGAATCATCTCTTTCTTGCAAGTAAACATTTACTCTAATAGCTTGATTTCCTTTAAAACCAAATGCTTCAATCGTAAAATCTTGTAATTCATGAAAAAATTGTAAAGGATTATTTAAATTTTTACCTTTAATAGATTTTATAAATTCTACATAAAGTGTTGCATCATTCATATAAAAAGGATCAACTATATAAGATGTAATAATGGGGCTATCTGAATTAATATACCCTTCTGAAATTGTTCCTATCAAACGGCCATTGTTGTTTTTATCTATGGTTCTCTTTTCAGAATTTTTTTTCCAATTCTTCTAATCTAGACATTACAAATTCTTTAATTTGTTCTTCATTTTCTAAAGAGTTAACATAGGCTATTATATCTCTAAAAGAGTTTAAATTTTGGCTCATATTTATGCCTCCAATCATTTATTCTAAAGATATTTTACCATATTTCTTATCTTATTTAAAGTAATGTGTATCTATTTTTTTAATTCATTTTAAGTATTAAACTTCTGTAACATATTTCTAAAGTAGTAAATTAGTAGTAAAATGCTATTAATAATTTTTGTATATAACTATAATTATAGACTTTTATAGTGAAATTGCTTTTTTTTTAATTAAAAAATTCAACTAAAATTATTTAAAAAGAGAGAATTTACTTTCTCTCTAATATGCTTCATTATATCAAATGTAACTTATTTGTTAAATTTTTCGAAACTTCTTGACTCTAACATTATATAACAATATTAGAGATTGCACGAAAAATAATTTATTAAAAATTTTAGATAATTATTTGTTATTATTTCTTGAAGAAATAAGGAAGAGAATCTAAATTGTTAATTTATTTGGAAAAATCAAATGATAAAGATATAATCAATTGGAATAACTTTAATGCCCATATAGCTGCTAGAGTTTTTATTTATGCAAAAAAAGAACCCTTAAGGCTCTAATAGTTTCTTCTTATTTTTAGAAGTAAAAGTCTCTAATTGATACTCTTGAGCAAGTGTGCTAAAATCATATCCTTCTGGAGTAGCACTCATGAGGATAGCAGTTAATGCTTCTACTTGAGACTCTAAAATTCTTTGTTTAGCAACTGCTTCCATAGCAATTCTTTGAAAATGAAGTTCTCTTAATAAAGAATTAATATTATTAGGAACTGTTCCAGGTTTTACACTAAAAGAATCAATATTATAACTAGCTTCTTTATATACAGGCATTTTGAAGTTTTCCATTGTATATTTTAAAGAAAGTGCTGCATCTGCATACGAAAAGTCAAAATCATTAGGCCTTTCAATAATATATTTCAGTGTAACAGAAGATACAAAAGAACTAATTAGCTCTTTTATTGAAAATAGTCCAAGATTAGTAAAAAATACTATAGCTTCATCCCTTGATTTTCCAGTTTTTCTTATATATTCTGATATCAAGCTTTCTAAATAATAATCTATGCTAGCACTAGTTACCTTAAGAAGTGGATGATCTTCTGATATAGTTTCTAATACTACTTGTGATTTGCTACCACTATTTTCGACAATTTGACTATATTCATTTATTTTACTTTTAAGTTCTGAAATAGCCTCGCTAATAGCTCTTTTTTCGTCAGCTAGAGCAGTAACTTCACTAGTTAATTTCTCTTTCTTTATTAAAATATCAGCATCCAAATCTTGAGCTTGTCTTAAAAGACGGTCTTTTACTTGCTCTAAAGAAGTTAGATTTTTTTCTAGTGTTTCTTTCTTTTCCAGAAGACTTGTAACCTCATCTTTTAAAGTGTGATATTCACATCTATAAGAATCTAATGTTCTTTTCTGAACCTCACTTTGAATATCTGTTAAAGCAGCCTTAGCACTTTCACTTAAAAATTGATAATTAAATTCTCTATGTAACTCATCTCCATTAATTAAAGCTTCAACATAAGAAATAATAATCTCTAACTGAAAACTATTAGAATCACCTATAGGTAATAATCTCTTAGCTTTTCTTAATAAATCTAAAGTCGCTTTATAATCTTCATTTGGAAACATAGCACTTAACTCGCTTTGTAAACCCATAATTCATCACCTCATAACTAAGAATGTATTATATATGTTACATCTATAGATGTCAACTATTATATAAATATATATAATTATAAAAAAACTCCAACTTAGAAATTAATATATCATACTTTATATCATAAAACAGTTGACCCAAAATTTAATTTATACAAAGTTGAAAAATATATAGAAAGCGAAAGATTAAAAAGTATATCTGATATAGCACAAAGAAAACAATTTATAACAGATGAACAATTTAAAATAAAAATAAGAGGTAACTCATCAACAAATTATTTATTTAATTCCCTTTAAATTTAGATAAATTTTTAAATATAGTTTTTACAGATGGTATTGCTAGAGAATATAGTATGACTTTTAGTGAAGAAGTAGAAACTATTACATTTATTTAAGAATTTAATAAAAATATATAAGCTAAGAATAAGAAAACTTGAATCTTTAAAAATAATTCATATAGTCATTGTGGGGGAGACTTAACTAATCCACTGGATACAAATGTAGCAAGTTTACTAGAAGCAAGAAATTTAATTAATGGAGAAAATAGAATAATTAAAGAAACTATAAAACCACTTTATAGTGAATTAGAAACATCGTCTATAAGTAGTGAAACTGAAGAAAATTTCACAATGAGTTTACTAAAATGTACCACAAGATATTAAAGTTGCTATGAATTTTAAATTCATAGTTTTATTTTCTAAAGAAAAACGTATAATTAAATGCGAACAATATTTTACACAAAAAAGGGGATTCTGGTTGACATTAAAACCTCATAGTGATATCATTAACTTGCTTTGGGTTTTCAAATGAAAACTTGAATATAATTATAAAAACGACACACCGGGAAGTGTGTACGAGAAAGGAGCTTAAATGACTACTATAAACCAATTAGTAAGAAACAAACGTGGACAAAAAGTAAAAAAGAGTAAAAGCCCAGTATTAAATGTAGGTTTTAATTCAAAAGACAGAAAAAAAACTAACAATATGTCACCACAAAAACGTGGAGTATGTACTCGTGTAGGAACTAAAACACCTAAAAAACCAAACTCAGCATTACGTAAATATGCTCGTGTAAGATTAAGTAATGGATATGAAGTAACATGCTATATTCCGGGAATTGGACACAATTTACAAGAGCACAGTGTAGTTCTAATAAGAGGTGGACGTGTTAAAGATCTTATCGGAGTACGTTATCACATTATTCGTGGAACATTAGATACTGCTGGTGTTGACAATAGACGTCAAGGAAGAAGTAAATACGGCGCAAAAAGACCTAAATAAGGAGAAGAAATTATGTGGGAAAGCACAGGAGATTTAAAATAATTAAATAAAAGAATAACTAAAGAAAGGAGTAAAACTTATGCGTAAAAGAAGAGCAGAAAAAAGAGAAGTATTAAACGATCCTATATATAACTCAAAAATCGTTACAAAGTTAATTAACCGTGTAATGCTATATGGTAAAAAAGGAACAGCTCAAACAATACTATATGATGCATTTGATATAGTAAGAGAAAAAACTGGAAAAGATCCTATAGAAGTATTTGAAGCAGCTTACGAAAATGTAAAACCAGCTTTAGAAATTAGAAGTAGACGTATTGGTGGTGGTAACTATCAAGTTCCAGTAGAAGTTAGAGAAGAAAGACAACAAGCCTTAGCACTTCGTTGGTTAGTACAATATGCTAAAAATAGAAACGGAAAAGGAATGGCAGAAAATTTAGCTAATGAAATAATAGATGCATCAGAAGGAACTGGTGGAGCTGTTAAAAAACGTGAAGACACACACAAAATGGCAGAGGCAAATAAAGCTTATGCACATTATAGATGGTAAAGAGGAGGAAAATATATGGCGCGTGATGTATCTCTAGATAAAACTCGTAATATAGGTATAATGGCTCATATTGATGCCGGAAAAACTACATTTACAGAACGTGTTCTATTCCATACAGGTATAACTCATAAAATTGGAGAAACTCATGATGGAGAATCTCAAATGGACTGGATGGAACAAGAAAAAGAAAGAGGAATCACAATAACAAGTGCAGCTACAACTGCACACTGGAAAGGTTATAGATTAAATATAATCGACACACCTGGACACGTAGACTTCACAATTGAAGTATCTCGTAGTCTTAGAGTATTAGATGGTGCTATTGCACTTATAGACTCACAAGCTGGTCCAGAAACTCAAACTGAACAAGTTTGGAGACAAGCTAATGAATGGAATGTTCCTAGAATGATATTCTCAAATAAAATGGATAAAATGGGAGCAGATTTCTTCTTTAGTTTAAAAATGAGTAAAGAAAGACTATCAGAAAAAGCAGTTGCAATAGAATTACCTATAGGTGCAGAAGATAACTTTAGAGGAATCATAGATTTAGTAACTATGAAAGCTTATGAATACGATGGTGGCGAGCATGAAGAAGCAAAAGAAATAGAAATTCCAGCAGAACTTAAAGATAAAGCTGAAGAAATGAGAAATGAACTTATTGAAGCTGCTAGTGAGTTCTCAGATGAATTAATGGAAAAATACTTAGAAGGCGAAGAAATTACTGTAGAAGAATTAAAAGCAGCTATAAGAAAAGGCGTTCTAGAAGTTAAATTATTCCCTATGATGTGCGGAACAGCATTAGGAAACAAAGGAGTAAAATTAGCATTAGATGCAGTACTTGATTACTTACCAGCACCAACTGACATAGCACATGTAAAAGGTATTGATATGAAAGATAATCCTATTGAAAGAAAAACAAGTGATAATGAACCATTCTCAGCGCTTGCATTCAAAGTTATGAATGATCCATTCGTAGGAAACCTAACATTCTTCCGTGTATATTCAGGAACTTTAAAATCAGGAAGTTACGTATATAATAGTACTAAAGGTACTAAAGAAAGAATTGGACGTATTCTTCAAATGCATGCTAATAATAGGAAAGAAATCACTGAAGTTTTTGCAGGAGAAATAGCTGCAGCAGTAGGACTTAAAGATACTACAACTGGTGATACACTATGTGATGAGAAGAGTCAAGTAATACTTGAAAAAATGACTTTCCCAGAACCAGTTATAGAACTTGCTATTGAACCTAAGAGTAAACAAGACCAAGAAAAAATGAGCTTGGCTTTACAAAAATTAGCAAAAGAAGATCCATCATTCAGGGCTAGTACAAACCACGAAACAGGACAAACAATAATTGCTGGAATGGGTGAATTACACTTAGATGTATTAGTAGACAGAATGAAAAGAGAATTTGATGTTGAATGTAATATAGGTAAACCACAAGTTGCTTATAGAGAAACATTAACAGCTACTGGCGAATGCGAAGGAAAATACATTAAACAATCAGGTGGACGTGGACAATATGGTCACGTATGGGTTAAATTTGAACCTAATAAAGATAATGGATATGAATTCGTTGATGAAATCGTTGGTGGTGTAGTACCTAGAGAATATATTGGAGTAGTTGATAAAGGACTTCAAGAAGCACTAGCAGGAGGAATCCTTGCAGGATATCCTATGATAGATGTAAAATGTACACTATTTGATGGATCATACCATGATGTTGACTCAAACGAAATGGCATTCAAAATCGCAGCTTCAATGGCTTTAAAAGAAGCAAAGAATAAATGTAAACCAGCACTACTTGAACCAATAATGAAAGTAGATGTAGTAGTTCCAGAAGAATTCATGGGAACTGTAATGGGAGACTTAACAAGTAGAAGAGGAAGACCTCTTGGAAATGAATCTCGTGGTAAAGATTTACAAATATCTGCAATGGTACCATTAGCTGAAATGTTTGGCTACATGACAGTACTTCGTTCAAATACACAAGGACGTGGAACATATCAAATGGTATTCGACCATTACGAAGAAGTACCTAGAAATATAGCAGAAGAAATCATTAAAAAGAATAGTATTCAATAAGATATTTATTATGGAAAAACCAAATAAAGTTCAAATTCACATAGGAATAATTGGACATGTAGACCACAGTAAAACAACTTTAGAAGAAGCAATAAATAAATATCTAAAAGAAAAAGGCTTAACCTTAAAGCCTAATAAAAAATTGTAATAAAAGTAATTTATTACTTGCAAAAAAGCCAAGTATTAGATAAAATTAATAATGTATATAAAGGAGGAAATACAAATGGCAAGAGAAAAATTTGATCGTTCAAAACCACATGTTAACATTGGTACAATTGGACACGTAGACCACGGTAAAACAACTTTAACTGCGGCTATAACTAAATTATTTGGTAAATTTGTTGATTATGCTGATATCGACAAAGCACCAGAAGAAAGAGAAAGAGGAATAACTATCAATACATCTCACGTTGAGTATGAAACTGAAAAACGTCACTATGCTCACGTTGACTGTCCAGGACATGCTGACTATGTTAAAAACATGATCACAGGTGCTGCACAAATGGATGGTGCTATTCTAGTAGTTAGTGCTACTGATGGAGCTATGCCTCAAACTAGAGAACATATCTTATTATCAAGACAAGTTGGTCTTAAGAAAATGGTTGTATTCATCAATAAATGTGATATGGTTGATGATGCAGAATTAGTTGATCTAGTTGAAATGGAAATTAGAGAATTATTAACTGAATATAATTTCGATGGAGATAATACTCCAATAGTTAGAGGATCTGCTCTTAAATCACTTGAGGGTGATGCTAATTATGAGCAATCAGTTAGAGATCTTATGGCTGCTGTTGATGAATGGATTGAAGACCCAGTAAGAGATACTGAAAAACCATTCTTAATGAGCATTGAAGATGTATTCACAATCACAGGACGTGGAACTGTTGTTACAGGTCGTGTTGAAAGAGGACAATTAAAACTTAACGAAGAAATTGAAATCGTTGGTATTAAAGAAACTAGAAAATCAGTTGTTACTGGAATTGAAATGTTCAGAAAATCACTTGATTATGCTGAAGCAGGAGACAACGCAGGTGTATTACTTCGTGGAATTAACCGTGAAGACGTTGAAAGAGGACAAGTTCTTGCAAAACCTGGAACAGTTCATCCTCACAAAAAGTTCAAAGCAGAAGTTTATGTTCTATCTAAAGAAGAAGGTGGAAGACATACTCCATTCTTCAGTAACTATAGACCACAATTCTACTTCAGAACTACTGACGTTACTGGTGTAATTGAATTACCAGCTGGTGTAGAAATGGTTATGCCTGGAGACAACGTATCAATTACAGTTGAACTAATCAGCAACATCGCTATCGAAAACGGAACTCAATTCAGTATCCGTGAAGGTGGAAGAACTGTTGGTGCTGGTGTAGTATCAGAAATTATTGAATAATAAATTAAAAGAATCCCTTAGGGGATTTTTTTAGTTTCAAATACTTATGTTATAAAAAATGTTAAATAAAAGAAAATATTCCTTATAAAAAATGTAAAATTTATATAAATATTCGTTATAAAAAGTGCGAATATGATATAATATATTTAGAAGAAGGTAATATGAAAAGAAAAATATATGAGAATCTTATAGAATGGAAAAATAATAAAGATAAAATGCCTGCAATTGTGTTAGGAGTCAGGCAATGTGGAAAAACTTATATAATAGAAAAATTTTGTGAACAAGAATTTAAATCATTTGTTGAAATAAATTTATTAGAACGAAAAGATATAGTAAATCTTTATAAGTCAAATAAACCATCTAGTGAAAAATTTAAAGAATTAAAGTTAAATTTAGGAATTGATTTAGAAAAAGAAGGAACAATATTATTCATAGATGAAATACAAGAATGTGAAGAACTTATTCAAGAATTAAAATATTTTTGTGAAAAACAGAATAGTAGTAGAATTATATGTGCAGGATCTCTATTAGGTGTAAAATTAGGTAGAATGAAAAGTTCACTTCCAGTTGGAAAAGTAAAATTATTTAATATGTACCCTATGGATTTTGAAGAATTTATGTGGGCAACTAATAATAAAATGCTTCTTGATGAAATAAGAAATTGTTATAATGCATTATCACCTATAGGCTCATCTCTTCATGAAAAAGCTATATCTTTGTATCGATCATTCCAAGTAATCGGAGGAATGCCTAAAAATATATCTAACTTTATAGAAAATAATCAAGATTATATTAAAATGGATAATAGTATACTAGAAGATATAAAAAATGAATATTATGATGATTTTAAAAAACAAATAGACAATAAAAATGATTCATTAAAAATAGAAGAAACTTATAAATCAGTACCTTCACAGTTAAGTAATGAATCTAATAAATTTCAATATTCCAAAATAAAAAAAGGCGGAAGAGGGTCAGAATATCAAAATTCAATTTCATGGTTAAAAAGTGCTAATTTAATAAATATCTCATATAAAGTATCTTTGCCTGAAATACCATTAGAAGGATTTAAAGATGTAAATGTATTTAAATTATTTATAAGTGATATAGGAATATTAAATAATATGCTAGGAATAAAACCGTTCGATATTTTAAATGACAATTTATCATTATATAAAGGAGCAATAACAGAAAATTATGTAGCTAATGAATTTATATCAAATGGGTATAAACTTTATTATTGGGAAAGTAAAGGAACGGCAGAAGTTGATTTTTTATTATATACAGCTAATGGAATTATTCCAGTTGAGGTAAAAGCTAGTGATAATACAAAATCAAAAAGTTTAAAACTTTACATAGAAAAATATAATCCAAAATATGGTATAAGAATAAGTACTAAGAATTTTGGATTTGACAAAGAAACAAAAATAAAAATTATTCCATTATATGCAGTATTCTGTATAAATGATTAAATCAACTTGTAAAGTGAAAACTTTTTTAAATTAAATATATCTAATGATGATATAATTATCTAAGAAAGTATAAGGAAAAGGATGAATGAATTAATTATGGAAAAGAAAAAAACAAGTATTTTAATAATCATACTATTTACACTTTGTTTATTTTATTCAGGGTGTCTAACATTCATAGTTTTAAAAAATAATATGCCTATTAATAACAAAGAAAATAGCAATGATAAAACAGAAGAAAAAGATGATAAAAAAGAACCAGAAGAAAAACCAAATATATATTCTGAAACTGACTATATCAGAAAAACAGAAGTAAACTTAGAAGAAAAAAGTTGTAAAAACACACTTATAAAAGCAAATATTGAGAATGGAAATATTATAATATCAGATGAAACAAAAGAAATAATACTGAACACAAAAAATGCAAAATATCTATATAAAACTAGCTATCAAATATGTACAAATGTAATTCTATTTTTTATAACAAATGATGGTAAATTATATAAAATAACTAACCCCAATGAATTAATAAAAGACAGAAATATAAAAACTGGAAATATACTTGAAATGTCAGATATATATGGATTAAAATTTGAATACTCTAGTATTGAAAGACTTTCAACTAAAGATGACATAATAACTGAATTTTTAGGTGAATACAACGCATCTGATCAAGACGTAGATACATACGGATTAATGAATGATGAAATAATAGTATTAGATTTTTATAATAATAAAAAAAGTTTCAACTATCGTGATGACATATTTCATTAATAAATATAGAATAATATATTAAGGAGGATAAAAATGAAATTAGAAAATAAAGTAGCAGTAATAACAGGTGGATATAAAGGAATAGGAAGAGGAATCGTAAATGTATTTTTGAGTCACGGAGCAAAAGTAGTAGTACTTGATTATGATGATAAAGTAACAGAAATGAATAATGAAAATATTCTAGCTTATAAAGTGGATATAAGAAACATAACTGAAATAGAAGAGGCAATAAAAGATGCCAAAAATAAATTTGGAAAAATAAATATACTTGTAAATAATGCAGGTGTCTGTAAATTAGAAACTTTCGAAAATATGACAGATGAAATAAAGAACTTTCACTTTGATATAAATATAAATGGTGTATGGAATACTACTAAGATACTACTTAAATATTTAAAAGAAGAAGAAAAAAGTTCAATAGTAAACATGTCTAGTGTAACAGGACCATTAGTAGCAGATCCTGGTGAAGTAGCTTATGCAACTACAAAAGGCGCAGTATTAGGATTCACAAAAAGTTTAGCAAGAGAACTAGCTGACGATGGTATAAGAGTAAATGCAATAATGCCTGGATATGTAAGAACTCCACTAGTTGAAGGAATGGCAGTAGAAAGTGATAAATCAAATCCAGAAAGTGTAATAGATGGAATTGCATCTGCTATACCTTTAAAAAGACTAGCAACACCTGAAGAAGTAGGTGAACTAGCTGCATTTCTAGCCAGTGAAGAATCAAGTTATATTACAGGACAAGGAATTGTCATTGACGGAGGCTCAACATTACCCGAAACAGCAGTGGTGGGAATATAGAAAAATATTTCCAAAACTAAGCAACTTTCTGAAGTTTTGGAAATATTTTTCCAAAACTTGACATTTGTTTTTGAAAAAGTTATACTTGTAATGGAGGTAAACGTATGATAGAAAGAAAAGAATATCTTGATGAATTAAAAAGATGGAAAGATAAGGATTTAATTAAAGTTGTTACAGGTATAAGAAGATGCGGAAAATCAACTTTATTTGATCTCTTCATTAATTATTTAAAAGAAAATAATATAAAAGAAGATCAAATAATAAAAATAAATCTAGAAGATATAGATTACGATTTTGAAAATTATAAAGAATTATATAATTATATAGTAAAAAAAATTGACAAAAATAAAAAATATTATATATTTCTAGATGAAATTCAAAATATTAAGGATTTTCAAAAAGCTGTAGACAGTTTATACATAAAGAAAAATGTTGACGTATACATAACAGGTTCAAATGCATTTCTTTTATCTGGAGAACTAGCAACGTTATTATCAGGTAGATATATAGAAATAAAAATGTTGCCTTTATCTTTTAAAGAATATATAACCGCTTTTGAAGACAATAACTATCATAAACTATTTCAAGATTATATGAAAGTTGGCGGAATGCCAGGAAATATAAATATATTAAAAACAAATCCTAATGATGTAGATAAATATTTAGATGGTATATTTTCAACAGTAGTATATAAAGATATAATGTTAAAAAATAACATAAATGATAAAATGTTATTAGAAAGTATATTAAAATTTATTTTTGATAGTGTTGGTAGTCCTATATCGATAAAAAAAATTAGTGATACATTAACTAGTAAAGGTACTTCTACAAGTAATCATACAGTAGAAAATTATATAAGAGCTTTTTTAGAAAGCTTCTTAATCTATAAAGCAGAAAGATTTGACATTAAAGGTAAAAAACTATTATCTAGAGATTATAAATTTTATGCAGTAGATCAAGGGCTAAGAAGCTATTTACTAGGTAAAAAAGCAAATAGTGATATGGGCCACATATTAGAAAATATTGTATATTTAGAATTACTTAGAAGAGGATATAAAGTTTATGTCGGTAAATCAGATGAATTAGAAATAGATTTTATAGCTGAAAATAGAGAAGGCTTAAAATACTATCAAGTAGCTTTGACAGTTAGAGATGAATCTGTTTTATCAAGAGAATTAAAGTCACTTCAAAAATCTGGAGATCATTATCCTAAATATTTACTAACACTAGACTTTGATTTAGAAACAGATTATGATGGAATAACAAAAATAAATGTAATAGATTGGCTATTAAAAGACGAATAAAAAAAACAGAAAGATTTTTCTTTCTGATTTATTTTTCTAAACTTCTAAGTTCTCTAGCTGACATTCTAACTTTTTTGCCATTTAACTTAACAGTTTGAAGATTTACTTTCTGAGTTTTATTAGTAGCCTTTAAAGAGAAAGGTCTATTATTAGCACTCATATTTTTTCTACTAGATATATTTTTAGCCATTATAAATTGCCTCCTTAAACTTCTATAATAATTTACCATAAAATACTGGTTTAGTCAATGAAATTTTGCTATAATCTTAAGTAGCAAAAGAGGTGAGAATATGCTATATATTGGAAGTCACACAAGTTATTTAAAAGACAAACAACTACTTGGTGTAGTAGAAGAAAGCTTAAGTTATAATTCAAATGCATTTATGTTTTACACAGGTAGTAACCAAAGTACATTAAGATTTCCTATAAATCATGAATTAAGAGACAAAGCTCATGCATTAATGAAAGAAAATAATATAGATAAAAGAAATTGCATAGTACATGCTCCATTCATAATAAACCTTGCAAACGATAGTGACGAAGATAAATACAATTTTTATGTAAACTTTCTTAAAAATGAAATAGATAGATGTATTGAACTAGATATAACTAAACTAGTGCTGCATCCTGGTTCATACACTAATCTAGATAGACAAACTGGAATAGAAAATATTGCTAAAGGTTTAAATCAAGCACTTGATGACAAAGAAGGAATAGAATTGCTACTAGAGTACATGAGCGGAAAAGGAACAGAAGTAGGTAGTAGCATTGATGATCTAAAAGGAATTATAGACTTATTACACGAAAATGTAAAAGACAAAGTATTTGTATGCTTAGATACATGTCATATAAATGATTCGGGTTGGGACATAAAAGATTTTGATAAATTTTTAGATGAATTTGACTCAAAAATAGGAATAAACAAAATAAAATGTATTCATATAAACGATTCATACAATGATGTAGGTTCCCACAAAGATAGACATGCGAACTTTGGATATGGCACTATTGGTTTTGATAAATTAATAAATGTTGTTTACAATAAAAGACTAGACAATATTCCAAAAATATTAGAAACACCTTGGATAAACAGAAATGAGAAAAACACTTATGCCCCATACAAATTTGAAATAGAAATGATAAGAAAAAAAGAGTTTGTAGATTATATTAATCTATAAACTTTTTATATTTATTAAATAACTCTAAAAGCTTATCATAAGCTTCTTCGCTCATCTGATCCTTTTTAGACTCTATAACTTCTAAACCATGTCCGTCTAATATATAATCTGCATTCTCTCTAATAGTAGTAATAAATAAAGATGCTTCCTCTTGTGTAATAGAAATTCCTTCCTTTAAAGCAAAATCAATCACTTTATCTTCACTTAAATTCATGGCATAAGCCTTAATTATATTCTTATTCATAATCACTCCTCAATAAATACTATGAATTATTTATTAAAAAAAGTACAAAATATTACTGAAAAGATTATTTTTTAAACCAATAAATTATCAGTAACACTAACATTTTTTCATTGACATTGATAATGGGTGCTAGTAAAATAAATCATAGAATAGTAGTATAGCGAGGTTATAAGGGTATGAAATTATTAAAAACAAAAGTAGGAATATTTACAATACTAATGATACTAACAA